>NZ_LSMM01000001.1:0-257386 GCF_001566815.1 Marinobacter sp. Hex_13 | reverse complement strand
CGTCCAAAATCGGTCACGATAAAACGGAATGAGCGGTCACGATCACCCGGAACAGGCGGTCACGTTCAAACGGAATGGGCGGTCACGATGGGCCGGAATATGCAGAGGTACGAGAATCTCAGAAAAAGTCGTTCGGCGGTTGATGGCAGAGGAAGAGCTGGTAGTCCAAGCTAGTAAGCGACGTCGTTACAGTTCCTACAATGGTGAAGTCAGCCCAGCACCAGACAACCTGATCAATCGTGACTTCAAAGCAAAGCTACCAAATCAGAAATGGCTGACTGATATTACGGAGTTCCAGATTCCTTCGGGGAAAATTTATCTGTCTCCCATGATCGATTGTTTTGACGGGTTGGTCGTCAGTTGGACGATCGGTACCAGGCCGGACGCTGATCTTGTGAACACCATGCTGGACGAAGCCATTGAGACGTTGTCTGAGGCCCGGTTTCCACTTGTTCACTCTGACCGGGGTGCACACTACCGGTGGCCAGGATGGCTATCGCGTATTGAGGATGCAAATCTCCTCAGGTCGATGTCGGCGAAGGGCTGTACTCCCGATAACGCCGCATGCGAAGGCTTCTTTGGGCGGATGAAAAATGAGTTCTTCTATCCTCAAGATTGGCATACAGTCACAATTGAGCAATTCATGGAGGAGCTTGACTCGTACCTTCGATGGTACAACGAGAAACGGATTAAAGTTTCACTTGGGTGCCTGAGCCCGCTTGAATACCGGGAAAGCTTGGGTTTGGTGGCATAAAACAGTCCAAGAAAAGGTCCGCACCTCCAAAGCGGTCAAAACTCACCGTTGTTGACAAACATTAGTAATCTCTTTTTAAAGATCCACGCTTTCATTGGAAAGCGGCCCTTTTTCCGCGACGAGATTGGCACCATCCCCTCCAATCGATGCATGCTTAATCGCGGTCCACGGACCTCTTACTACGTCTGTTTCGTTTTTAGGGGATGGTTACACAGGGAGCTGTGGGGGCTGGGGGGGGGTTAGATGCCCCCGGCTACCCGATTAGGCCTGCTTTACCAATCCATGTTAGCAGATTGTTCTTGCAACCTTGTTAAATATTCAACAAAGCTCTCCATGTCTTCAGTGGAAGACATCGCTCTAGCGTAAGTTGAGTCTGACGCGTAATGTAGAATAGTTGGCATACTACTCTGGATATAAATAACTTCAGGGAACATATCAGACTCCCAATAAAATTCCATGAATTCCTTTACGACCTTTATAGCTTCCTCTTCGTTAAATTCAATGCCGCTTTGCATGGAAAACCGAGCACTACCTTTCTGATGAGGCATAAGTAGAGGCACAGCACCCGCTCCAGAGTGAATTTGAAACGCCTCACCATTTTTACCGAAAGCACCATGTGCAATATAGTTTCTTATCTGACGCCTTATGGAGACCAATTGGTCATAGTGTGATTTTGTTTCCTGATCCTGAATATCAAAACACGCTTTAAATTTTGATGCCCATTCATTATCTGCCAAATTGGCAACATCTTCGCCGGTTACTACCTTACCTCGCAAAATAGCTGCATGAATAAACACATGCTCAGTGAAGCTGAAAAATGCATCAATCACCGACATTGCCAGCCATTCAGATTCTCTCTTTAGATCAAAATAGGGCATCTGAACACTCCATGAATTGCTTGAGTGCTGCGTTCGTATTCTTTCATCTTTTCGAGCGTTTGCTTCTTGAACCTTTTTCTCGTATTCATCAAGAAAATATGCGTATCGATCATACAAGCGAAGGCTGTGATTTAGTACATTTAGATCTGAACGCTTTGCCGCTTCGCTTGCTACCCACTCAAAATATGGTCGAGCGGCTTTCACAGCCTTAGTTATTTTCCTTACGATTTCTCGGCAATCTGATTCTTGACTCACCTCATTCGAGGTAAATAGACCCATTCCAGATTTTCTGTGTTCAAGCAAGTAGGCTTTTCCGTTATAATCAATAGGCACCGACCAGGAGATCTTTTCAAACTGACCAAGATTTTTGCACCTAAGGAGATCAACAAACAAAAAATATATTAGATAGTAAGGAGGCAAAGATCTCCCAGCGTCTGTTCGAGAGGCAGTAAATAGAAAGTCCTTTTCAGCCTTCGTTCCGTTTTCTACTGCTGAGGCAATAGGATCGAGAATTTTTTCGACTTTTTGCTGTAGCTTTTCAATATCATCTGGGAAATTCATTGCGACTTCCTGCATGCCTCTTGATGTGGGGAGTCATATCAAAAACTCAAGCAGAGGCGCGCTTTAGAGCGTCCTTCTGACTTGACTTATTATATGAACTGAACACTTCAAAAGCTGCGTCGACTACACCAGAGAAGAAGTCTTCCGCTACATCTATAACCTTTTCAAGGTAAGGTAGTTCGAAGACGATAGTATCGTCGCGCTCAAGACGCAGCCCTTCTGTATTTTCGACAATGTTTGAAAGCTTTTGTGAAGCGCGTGCTTTAGTGATGTCTCCTTCACAGTGGACGACACAGTTTCTCAATGCGCTCAAATCCTTGATTACGGACCATTGCTTGTTCAAATGAGAAAAATCTACGCCACAAACCTTTTCCAGATAGTTCCTATTCCTAATTATTCCTTCACCACTAAGGTCCGATACCTCCAGCTTGCTACTCTTCAGCTTCCCTAGAAGTTCGGCTATGACTCGTAACCTATGTTCAATAAGCGAGTAGACTGAAATTATCGCTGAACTTCTATATTGATTTAGAAAGTCTTGCTCGACCATGCGTTTTTCATCGATTAGAAACTCGACGTATGAGGCGTAATCTTCATCACCCTCGTCATCCTCAAAGTCAAAATCAAACCTCGATTCAATCACCTTGAGGTCAGATTCGAATTTGCCTTCAAGCTCCTCAGCATATTTTCGGAACACCTCGATTTTATTCTTAAAAATAGCTTTATGAATCTCGAAAACGATGCTCTTGTCACCCATAAGTTAAAAACCTTTAACTTCATATAACGCTTTTAATGAGCCGACGTTTGGTGCGCTAGCGGATAACGGTCGGCTTGAGTCACTCTTTAACAAACTTAAAGCAGATGCCTGCTTATTTCCCTTAGCCAGGTTAATACTTCACCGTCAGGATCTGCACTATCAAGGCGCACTTTTGTCATATTGGAAACAGCAGCTCGGTTCAAGCGTTTCTTGGCCTTACTCTCTTTCTTATCTCGCTTCTTCTCATCCAAGTCTTCCCAGTCTACTGTAGACTGCGATGCGTCATGAACTGCCTTTGCAACCATCACTGGGACATCATCGAATGCTTGAAAGTTCTCGGTTAACTGTATTTCAAACTCTTCATTTATAGCTTCAAAATGGATGTAATTCTCCATTTCTCTTTTATTGGTTATGAAAGAACGACAGTTATCGCCGCGCGCATTCACCCTATCTGCTGCGCCCTGATACTTAGCTGGTTCCGGTGGAGGGACATCTCTATCCAACACGTGAACTTCCGGAACCTGAAGTCCTTCGAGTCTATTTGTCCATAACTCTAGAGTTGAGCCCCCCATGGGTATATACACCAATTCCCCTCGTTGTTCTGAGCGTTTTAAATTGACGATACTTGGGTCTTCCTGTGATAAACGCCAAGATATTCCGCTAATGTACTCAATGTCATTGGGCCCCTCTACTCCAACAAAGACTTTGATGTTGTGGTTTGCAAACATACCAAGGCTCGATTTAATCCTAAGTAAAGTTTCATCGTCGTTCTCAGCCAATATTCGCGAGCCGGTTTCATCTTTTTCAATAAACCTTATAGAGTCCCGATCAACTCGTCCGGCGAGGATGGGGTTATGAGTTGTGAAAATCACTTGATGGGTTTCCTCAAGCGCCAACTCCTTCAACGCATCCAGGAGCAAAAGTTGATTGTTTGGATGCTGCGATGTCTCAGGTTCCTCTATTGCAAAAATAACATCCTGGACGTCTCGTTCACTTGCCAACTGTTCAGCTTTAGCTCGGAAGAAATTGATCAAGAAAAGCCGTCTAACCCCACTACCTCGTTTGTTCAATGGTATTTTATCTTCATTGGTGAGTGACACAGAGAAGACTTTGCCCCAGTTGAAGTTTGAGAAATTCGGATTTAACTGGCTTGCTAAGTCAGGGTCCATTTCTCGAATTTTTTCAATGGTTAACCTGGTAACTTCCTCAACTTGGCGTTTTACATGGTCGCCTATAGCGTCAAGCTCGGCCGCCTTTTGCCTGATAGCTTCCTTGATCGCAAATTTAATGGGATCTTGCGCTTCAGCATCTTGGTCAGAACTTGGACGGTCAGATTTAAAAAGCTGAAATAGAGGAAGGGTATTTTGCAGCGGCTTCCAAATCTTTGACTTTACCTCTAATTCGACTAATTGCTTCGCTAGGTTTTCATCAGGTGTACTTAACCAGATTGCGTGCCGAAGAGCTGATTTAATAGTTGCGTTTACGCCCGCTAAATCAACGCCAAGTTCTCTGGCCCTTGCTTTTAGCTGTGTTATGGTCAAAGAAAATAGATCGTTGAAGTACTCAGCTGTTGGGTGGACCGCTCTAATAAAAATTTGTTCGCACTTTGGAGAGGCACTAGAGAATATTTTTTTTATTTCAAGTTTTCCATCAGGGTTTAAAAGATATTCGTTTGCAGGCGATATAAGATTATCTGTATCTATAATTAGCTGCTCCGGGAAATCTTTAAAGACACAGGTAATTTCTATATCATCCGAGTTCGTCAACCCAGCAGACCGATCACCAGGCTCCAGCTTTTCGGAATTAAAGAATGCATCCAATGCTTCAAGTACTGAAGATTTGCCTATGTCATTTTTGGCAACAAGGGCCGTCAAATCGGAGAAAGGTATCGATATTTCGTCCTTGTAACAGCGGAAATTCTTTATTTTTACGATATCCAGCTTCATTCTCTACCCTTATTCTGTTTAGGCTCTTCTCACGCGGATTGTTAACCATATATCAGTTTGAATTCCGACTAAACCGCAGTTACCCATGATCTTAACCTCAAAGTAAATCCGCATAGCTATCAATTACCTACCGAGCCAATCATTTCTGAACCGGCGAGTTCCTTCTGCGGGACAGCGCGCCTAGTCTCTCGGTTTTAACGAGCCTCCGGAGCAACGGATCGATCACTCTGCACTGATGATTGTGGATTTACACAGCAACTACTGGGGTAACTTGGGTACGTGGAAAGCGCTATGTTGGGCAGCGAAAAAGTTCCGCTTTGCGACCAATCCAAACCTTCACGTCAGTTAAAAGTAGGCCCAGATTTGGATCCGAAACTAAAGGTAGTGCAAACAATGACCATTTCCCGAAATCAAACCGTTGAATCGCGTAGACCAGCTAACGATTTCCGATTCGGGTATTACAATGTGTACAAATCCTCCCCCTTTTTGTCCACATAGTTGACGTGCCATCGTGTATGCATATCAATTTTCGGAACTACCTTAACAACGCCTAAAAATCAGCACCTTAACTAGCATATCCACACAGCATGCGGAAACTATATGGCAGTACCCAACGAAATGCACAGATCGGTTTGCTACTAACCTCCATGGGGGAAAATTGACAACATTAGGGATGTGTTCGGAAAACGGCCGAAGTAACCCTGGGTGGCGTGGATACCCGCCAGCTGTCATCAAAAACCATGGCGGTTCTGGACAAGCCTGACCTGTACTTTATTGGTGAGGTGGTGGATGTTACCGGACACCTTGGCGGCCATAACTTTCAGTGGGCATGGGCGTCTGGCGTGGCAGCTGGACAGCACGTCTGAGCTGCTGTCCATTATATCAATAGCTGTTTTTCGTCAGATCCATAGAGGATGGAACTTCCAGTCAGAAGGCATTCCCATGGCGGTCCGATATCTTTCTTCGCTTGCAAAAGTGTCTAGCAAATCGTTACAGCTCTCCGCCCATTGGTTGCCGTTATGATTACTTCTGAGCAACACACGCAAAATCAGCAGGACGTAAAATAACCTGTCATGACGCGGGGTTATCGGCGAGTTCCACGCTGGGTCGCGCACCTTCTCCGGCTTGATCGCCAGCTCCCGATTCCAGAGACGGCTGTGGTGGGCACAGATATTTCGGACATAAGTAAGCGTGTGCAGCCAGTCTTTCAGGCGCTTATGGTGAATGCCAAGCTGCCTTGATATATGTTGCTTGTCCTGATTCTTCAGGCCCGTGTAGCAGAAGGACAATGACCCCAATGACATCACCTCCGTTGACATCCAAATCGGCAATGTCGGAAACCCGGTATACTTGCTCTTGAAGTGCTCCACGAAGGCATCTTTCGATTGTAGAGCTTCGCCCTCCAGTTTTGTCAGCCACTTGGCGTGATCGAAATTGGGATGGAAATTAACTGGTTGAATGTGTCCGAAGGGCCCGTATTGATGACCAAGATGATAGGTCACTAGGGTACGGATATGCACTTCAACCCGCTCAATGGCATCTATAACCAGGAGCCGCAGGTGGCGGTCGAATTCGTAAAGCTGCACCACCTGACTAAAGTTCGTACCCGTCTCGAACGAGCCGGTCACTTTTCCCTGCAAGTTGCGCTTCAGAAAGGGATACCAATAGGCGCTCAGCCGGTAGTAGCTTATAGAACTGAGCTGACGTAACGCCAACGTCCGGTCAGGAACAGTCAACCCTCGGGCTTCCAGAAGCCGCAACTGGTCAGCGAAGGAAAGGGCAACCTTGCGGTAGGGCTTCAGCACCGAGCGGCCCCGACATTGTTGACGCGCAAAAAGCGGACATAAAAAAGCCACCAAGGTTGCGCGATATCCCCCGAGAGGGTACTAAGCGTGGTGGCTGTGTTACCTGAACTATAACGAATCCCCGACACTAAACGCAAGCGGCTATCCCGGTTTTGCCGGAAAAGGCACGGTCGATGCGCGCTGGTGTTCGGGGTCAGCTTGTCGGACAAAAATACTCTCCAGCCCTTAGTCGTGTTGTGCCTCAGGAGGTGGCAGGGACATTTCAATGATTTTGACGCGGCGTTTTCCGGTAAGGGGCTCTGCTGCATCAGCCCCCTTCTTTCTGCTCTTTAAAAGGTCCAGAGTCTGCTCAATACAAATAACCTATTCATCTGCCAACCCTATCAAAACCTTCTTCTAGTCAGAATTGACGATATATTTAATTTCCGAAGACGACACAGAGACCATATCAATCTGATAGTTCCGGAACCGGATTTCATCAGTGTCCAGAGGATATACGAGTTCCTGAGTGTAAGCGGAGCGAGCCATATTCTCGAACGTATATTCGCGATAAAGCAAGTTGATACCGTTTGCACCCTGACCTGTAAAGACCAATTCGTGGTTCAAGTACCCCGCTTCAGAAACTGGGGTTGTCGACTCCACAGGTGAGAATGTCGTGTCCTCAGGTAACAGATCGTATCCTGAACCGCTGCCAACGGGGCTAGACCAAAAACTAGGAGACATTACAGTTTGATCCCATTGGCCGTTCTCATTTACTCCGAACATCAACGTTGAGTTAGGGATCGCGAGAGCTGGATTGCCTTTTTCATTCGTTCCAGCAATGCGGTAAGTATTTCCAGCAGAGCCGTCGAGATAGATCGCAACAGAGCCAATACCGCCCTCAAGCACGAAGTCATTGTTTGCCCGGTAAAGGTCTTTCTTCACAACAGCCTTATAAGATTTTCGAACTACAATAGGATCGCCGACATAGGCCGTTGCTGGCTCACCAAGAGAATAGTTCTTAACATCCACAATCTCGATTTTATTGGCCGGTCGATCACCCATTTTCACGGATGTTGTGCACCCAGCGAAAACAAACACCAAAAGCACAATCGTCGATAATTTCATCAAAGTCTCCAGCTTCGAGATTTTCAGCGCTCACTGCCCACAATCAAATACATCAATTCAAACAAGGGTACGCCAACTAATATTGGATTCCCCTCCCCCCCCGCGATGCCTGACATCCAAAAGGATAAAGATCACGACCAAGCCTAAAGGTACTTCTCGATAGGCAACCATGACAAGAACCCGGACTTCGCCCGGCGCCACCAATGGACGGTCGGCTCGCTGGTGAACACTGCCTCACCGCTGCGCCACTGGAGATCTCCGTCCTCGTCCAGAGCCACCTCCCAGCTATTGCCGGGCGCCATGGTCAGCCGTACATCCTCCGCCACACGCTCTGCCAGGTCGGCACTGTGGATAATCAATACGGTTTCACCGTTGAGGTAGATGGAGCGGAGGTTAACGTTGAAGGACCCCACCACCAGGGTGCTGCGATCAAAAACCACTGATTTGGAGTGCAGGCTGACCTCGCCCGTGGCGCAGAAGGCGTCGTCACTCAACCATTGCCGGCAGGCCTCGGCATCAGGCTTGAGTTCGTAGATGTCTATGCCCTGCTCCAGCATGTAGGGACGCCAGCGGGCATAACCAGCATGGTTGGTGACCAGATCATTGGAAGCCAGAGAGTTGGTCAGCGCGGCAACCTCCAGTTGCGGGCGCTCATTGGCACCCAGGGCCTGCAACTGTTCCCTGGCAAGAATGAGGTAGGCGGACTCGATCAGGATTTCCCGGGTGGCTGTCTGCGCCAGGCGTTGCAACGCCAGTGCGCTCCGTTTGGGTGTCTCGGATGGCGCGTCCATATGTTCAGGGGGAGGGTCAAACACCAGTTCCCCCTGAGCAATCGTCATTCGGCTGAACACGCTGGTCAGTTCAGACCTGCCCTGTTCCGCCCCGGTGGGGGCAGAGATGGGAAGCCGGGGTTGTGCGATAGCCTGCTGCCGAAGCCCCTCCAGCGTCTCGGCCAACTCCGCGCCAGTAGGCATGGATGTGTATAGATCGGAAGCGGGGTAAGCCCAGGGGCTGCTCCAGTAAGCCTGGAAATTATCCGCCATACCCTCAACCACCGGCCCCAGAGCAAGGACATCGCGATCCCTGAAATAGCGGCTCTCATCGAAGCCGAAATATTCATCACCAATGTTGCGACCACCGACAATGCCCGCAGTCCCGTCAACCACAAATGTCTTGTTGTGCATTCGGCGGTTTATTCGCTGGAAATCCATCAGGAACGATACCCATCGGCCCCAGCCACTGCGGTTTCTGGCTGGGTTGAAGATGCGAATATGAATATTTGGGTGGGTATCCAGGGAAGCAAACAATTCGCCGATCCCCTCGGCGTTAAAGTCATCCAGCAGCAGCCGGACCTTAACACCACGGTCCGCTGCGAGTAACAGCCGGCCGGCCAGGTGCAGTCCGGAGTCATCACGGTTCCAGATGTAGTACTGAGCATCAATACGGTGTTCAGCCGCCTCAATCATAGCGGCTCGGTACAGGAAGGCGTCCTGACCAGAATCCAGCAGGTAATAACCGGATTGACCGTTCGCGTCAGCCAGCCGTTGCCGGGACTGGCTGGAAAGGAAACTGTCGTCAGTCAACACGGCGGTTTCGGCTCCGGAATGAGTGGCCGGCGGCAAACTGCCGGCACAGCCTGTCAGCAAGACCAGCAGCACTAGCAGCCCCGACAGAAAGTAGCGGGCCGACATCAGCCCGGCAACAGAGCGCCGCTGGTTCAGCATTAGCGCAGGATCACCAGCGGCTTTTTCGCGGTTTTCAGCATGGTGGTTGTGGTGCTTCCCACCAGGAACTGTCGAATTCGTGAATGGCCATAGGCACCCATTACCAGGATGTCGATGTCGTGTTCTTCCTGGTAGGCGTGGAGCGTTGGCTCTACATCCCCGGCGCGGATCGCGAGGGTGATGTCGGAGCCAAGGTCACCCAGCATCTTCTCTGCTTTCTTGAGCTGTTCCCAGCGGTCATTGGTGTCCGCTCCAATCATCACTAGATGAATCGGCATGCCTTTCAGTACCGGGCTACCCGCCAGAAGTTCCACGCCCTTGAACGCCGTGGCGCTGCCGTCAAAAGCCAGCATGGCGCTCTTTGGCTGCTCGTACTCGTCCGGAACCAGAAGAATCGGGCGGTGGACACTACGAATCACCGTTTCCAGTTGGCTGCCCACATGTACGTCACGGTCTGAACTGCTCTCACCGTGCAGCCCCATGACCAGCAGACGGGTCTGGTTTTCCAGGGCCAGCAGGGATTCCGTCAGATCCCCATGGCGCTGGCGCTTGATCACGCCGTCAATGCCCTGTTCCTTCACCCGGTGTTCTGCCTCATCGAGCATGTGATGGCCGTGTTCCAGGGCCAGCTTGGAACGCTTGCGGTCAAGCTCGGCAAGCTCATCCATCAGCTGTTCACGGCTTCCCAAGCCAATGCTACCAGCCAGGTCCGGCTCTGTTGGATAGCGTTCCTCGTCGAGAACGTGCAGCAGAGTCATCGGGGTTTCCATGTGCTTGCTGGCCCAGGCAGCGTAATCACACACCGCCGGTGCAGCCCGGGAGCCGTCGATACAGGCAACTACTCGTAGCATTTCAACCTCGCCTTGGTGATCCTTGTGGTTGTTATTCTGACCGGTTACGTCTTTGAATTCCTTGGCTTGTGTCATATCAGTGCGCCATCAACTGGTCAACGGCGTCGGGTTTATCGTGCACACCAAAGCGGTCAACAATGGTGGCACTGGCCTCATTCAGCCCGATAATCTCCACCTCCGCACCTTCGCGACGGAACTTGATAACGGCCTTGTCCAGAGCGCCCACTGCCGTAATGTCCCAGAAGTGAGCCCGGGTCAGGTCAATCACCACATTATCCACTGCTTCCTTGAAATCAAAGGATTCCGTGAATTTTTCCGAGGAACTGAAGAACACCTGCCCGACAACGTTGTAGGTACGGGTATCAGTCGCTTCGTCAAAGTCGGACGTCACCAGCATGTAATGGCCCACCTTGTTGGCGAAGAACAGGGCCGCCAGAAGCACGCCTGCAAGCACGCCGAAGGCCAGGTTGTGCGTGGCGACGACGACAATAACGGTCACCACCATCACAATGTTGGTGGACAGGGGATGCTCTTTCAGGTTCTTGATCGACGCCCAACTGAAGGTACCGATGGACACCATGATCATCACGGCTACGAGGGCCGCCATTGGAATCTGTACCAGCCACTGATCCAGCACCAGCACGAGAACCAGAAGGAATACACCCGCTGTCAGCGTGGAAAGCCGCGTTCGGCCGCCGGATTTGATGTTGATAATGGACTGGCCAATCATCGCGCAGCCGGCCATGCCGCCCAGGAGGCCAGAACCGATATTGGCAACGCCCTGCCCTTTGCACTCCCGGTTACGGTCACTGGTTGTGTCCGTGAGGTCGTCCACAATGGTGGCGGTCATCATGGATTCCAGAAGGCCAACAATGGCTAGACCGACGGAGTAAGGCAGGATGATCATCAGGGTTTCAAGATTCAGCGGCACATCCGGCCACAGGAAAATCGGAAGCGTATCCGGCAGTTGCCCCATATCACCGACCGTGCGGATATCGATGTTGTAGACCATCGCGACGATGGTCAGCGAGACAATACAGATCAACGGCGATGGCAGTATGCGGCCGACGACCGGCACCAGTGGAAACAGGTAAATGATACCCAGTCCGGCAGCGGTCATCGCATAAACGTGCCAGGTGACATTAGTCAGTTCTGGCAACTGCGCCATAAAGATCAGGATAGCCAGCGCGTTCACAAACCCGGTCACCACGGAACGGGACACAAAGCGCATCAGGCCACCGAGTTTCAGATAGCCAGCGCCGATCTGCAGCAACCCGGTCAGCAGCGTAGCTGCAAGCAGATACTCCAGGCCGTGCTCCTTTACAAGAGTCACCATCAACAGCGCCATAGCGCCTGTCGCGGCGGAGATCATACCGGGGCGGCCGCCGACGAAGGCTATCACCACCGCAATACAGAACGAGGCATACAGACCCACTTTCGGGTCCACACCGGCGATAATGGAAAAAGCGATGGCTTCGGGAATCAACGCCAGCGCCACCACAATGCCGGCAAGCAAATCGCCGCGTATATTGGAAAGCCAGTCGGCTTTAAGCTTGTTCACCATATCGTTGGTATCCAGTCAGAGAGGGCAAATTCGGGACGTAAAAACCGGTTGTAGTCGTCATGAGGTGACTACCGGAGTTCAATCAGGACGTAAACCTGGGAGCACAGGACGCTAGGGCGGAGTGATCGTCGTAACTGTCGTGGGGACGTTCATTAAGGTACGTTCATAAGCTGCGAATTAAAGGCGGCGAAGCATACCAGAACGGTGCTGAAAAAGTAACCGGCGGGCCCGGAGACCGGGCCCTGTTTACGCCACCGGCCCGGACAGGCCGTTGCTGGCGAGGTGAAAGGCAATGATCGCCATCATGGAACCAATGGCGCCATCAATGAACCGCCAGGACATGGGGCTCGACAACCAGGGGGAAAGCGCCGCCCCGCCGAACGCCAGCAGGCAGAACCACATGACAGACGCACTGCTGGCGCCAGCCACAAACACCAGCGGGCTGGCCTGTTGCGCGCCGATGGCAGGGATCAGCAACAAGGTATCCAGATACACCTGGGGATTCAGTAGTGTTACCGCCAGGGTGGTCAACACCACGGTCCGCAGGCTCGAAACATCCGCTTTCCTGGCATCCAGGGCATCACGTCCTTTCGCAGCACGAGCAAAGGCCAGCAACGCCAGCCAGCTGAGGAACGCCACACCCAACCAGCGCATCACGTCCAGCGCTTCAGGCACGGCCATCAACGCGGCGTTAACGCCGAACATGCCTGCCGTGAACAGCAAGATATCCGCCGTCATGCAAATGCCAGCGCAATACCAATGATGTTCCCGGCGAATCGCCTGCCCCAGGATGTAGGCGTTCTGAGCGCCAATCGCGATGATGATGCCGCCGCACACCAGCAGCCCTGTCAGATAACTTGTCAGCATATTTCCCTCCGAATTTGCTGGAAGCTTAAGGGGTAAGGGCTATACTTAAAAATCATAAACCTTATATCCCATGAATATTTCTTATGTTGGATTACAAGCTTCTGCAGGCACTTGCCGCGGTGATCGAGAACGGTGGGTTTGAGCGTGCCGGGGAGATACTCGGGCTCACGCAATCCGCCGTATCACAACGCATCAAGTCACTTGAAGTACGCCTGGGCCAGCCGGTTCTGGTCCGGCACCCGGAACTGCAGGCAACGCCGGCCGGGAACAAGCTGCTGAACCACTTCCAGCAGGTACAGCTTCTGGAAAGGGACCTGCGCAAAACCATACCCGCCCTTGCCGAGGACACCACCCGCCTGCGTATCGCTATCAACGCCGACAGCCTGGCCACCTGGTGGGCCGCTGTGGTTGGGGAGTTCTGCAGCCGGGAGGGTTTATTGCTCGATCTGGTTATTGAGGACCAGGACGTAGGCCTGAAGCGAATGCGCGATGGCGATGTGGCCGCCTGTCTGTGCAGCAGCAGCCAGCCCATTGCTGGCGGGCGTTGCGTGGCACTGGGGGAAATGACCTACATGCCGCTGGCGACCCCACAGTATGTTCGCCAGTTTTTTCCGGATGGCATCACACCAGAAGCTTTCGCCACCTCTCCGGCTATTGTATTTGGCCCCAACGACCAGCTACAGCACCGATTCATGGCCGGCTGTGGCTACCACGGCCGTTTCCCCTACCATTTGTGCCCCTCCTCCGAAGGTTTCGTCCAGCTTGCCAGGGCCGGCATGGGCTACGGCATGATTCCGCAAATCCAGGCCAGTCATTGGCTGGACAATGGGGGCCTGGTCAATCTTGCACCGGGTCATGAGCTGAAGGTGCCCCTCTATTGGCACTTCTGGCGACACAGCGGGGAGTTGCTACAGCGTTTGACCACCACGCTTGAGGGTGCCATCACCCACCATTACCGCGCACGGCGAAACGTCAGGTTGTAACGGCAGGCGCCCGTCAGCGAATGCAGTGCCTGCTTGAGCGTTAACACGCCATGGTAGCGGAGCCGCGCCGGGCCGCCCCAGACCACAACATCACCATGCTCAAGGGGCACTCGCTGCGGCCGGTCACTGCGCCTGGCGCCTCCGAACTGAAACATTGCCGGCGTGCCTAGGGACACAGAAACGATCGGCTGATCGAAGTCGTCCTCGTCTTTGTCCTGATGGAGCCCCATTTTGGCGCCAGGTGCATAGCGGTTCACCAGGCAGGCGTCCGGCTCAAACCCCGAGTAGCCCCCCGCGCTTGCTGCCTTTGCCGCCAGGGACCGAAACACGGCCGGCATCAACGGCCAGGGTTCCCCCGAAAGCGGGTCGGTTTGCTGATACCGATAACCGCCCGCATCCGTCACCCAGCCCCAGTCTCCGCAACAAGTCATCGCCACCGACATGGTGTGGCCACCGGGTGTCTGCATTTGCCGAAACCGGGCCTGTTCCGCCACGACTGAAATCGCCTCCAGCAATCGGCTGGCGTCGGCCCGGGCAAAACGGCGAAGGACAACTGCCCCGTCGCAGAGCGGCTCGACCCAGGGCTCTGATGAAGATGACTCGAACAAATCCATGGTCATTACGCGTTCACCGTATGATCAGGAAAACCGGGAGTTTAACGTCTACCCTTAGGGCAGTGCAGTCCCCTGCGCTTCGCTACGCCAGACCACCGTTTAAGGATGAACCATGCGTCGGAACCGCCAGTCCGCACAGGTATCGCTTGCCTTTCTGATTGCCTCTACAATCACCCTCGGCATGCTGGCACTCACCATTGTACTGGTCAGCCAAAGCTTTCGCGGCATGGAAAGCGCGAAAATTACCGCCGCCAGTGCCACGGCCCGTCAGCTTGCCGTCAGTGTGGATGACCGTATCCGTGCCATCACCGACCCGCCGTCAACCGCTCTCGCTGTCCTCAGCCACGACCCTCTTGCCATCGCCGATACATTGCAACAACGCCTAGTCAGACTACCGGTTGTCGCCGACATTCTCGACAGCAGCGACATCGTCAGTGCCGTTTACGCTGGCTATGCCAATGGCGATTTTTTCCTGCTACGAAAGATACGCAGCTCTGGCGCCATGCAGTTTCCAGACGCACCCACCAATGCGCAGTACCTGCTCCAGTCCATCACCAGGGCCGCGAATGGAAAGTCGCAATCCGTGTGGCACTTCTACGATGCCAGCCGCATCCTTCTGGAAAGCCGTACCCCATCTGACTACCACTTTGATCCTCGAGACCGTGGCTGGTACGAGCTCGCCGATGTCTCCGGCAATACGAAACTGACCGCACCCTATGTCTTCTTTACCACGGGTGAAACCGGCTTGACCCTTTCCCGACGACAAGCCGGTGCGAAGGGCATGGACGGCAATACCGTGTTTGGCATCGATGTAACTGTCACCGACCTGGGCACGCAGCTAGCCGAGCTGCGGCAGACGCCCGGCACCCGCATTGCCATCGTCAATACCGAGGGTTCCTCCCTGGCCTACACGGGGCCTGATGCCACCAACAGCGGGACAACATCCAACACAGCAAAGCCACAGGGGCTGAATGACGGAGCCATCAACGCCGTCCTGGAAAGCGATAGCAAGCAAGCCACGAGTGAATTGGTAAACCGCTTTACCACTGAAAACCGGGACTGGTACGGCATGACCGAGCCCCTTGAGTCCCTGGACCAGGAGAACCTGAAAATCGCCGTGGCCATTCCCGCCGACGAACTATTGGCTGATGTCTGGGCCGCTTTGACCCGGCAGACCATCCTGGCGAGTGCTATCGCACTTCTGTTGCTGGTCATCGGCTGGTTCCTGGGCCGTCGTGTGGGTAGACCACTGGAATTGCTGACACGCCGGGTGGGGGCACTCTCCCGTTTTCGTTTCGACACGTCCGTTTCCGTTGATTCCCATATTCGCGAAGCGCGTCAACTCAGCGTCGCCCTGGACGATATGGCCAGTACGATCCGCAGCTTCCAAAGCATTGCGACCGCACTCAATCGGGGTCAGGATCTGGATAGCCTTTTGCAGGATATCCTCGAACAGATCGTTCACATCCTCGGGCAGACCCGGGGTGCTATCTACCTGATGAGCCGCCAAAGCAGCGAACTCAGGCTTTCCGTGGACCGCGACATACACCCGCCGGAGACCATCACCGGCGTCAACGCCAAGGACGACGACAACGACGTGATAAGGGCGCTCCGTAACGCCCTTTCCGGCCATCCGGTATTCGCCATTCTCAGAAACCGGCGCAAACAGTTGATTGGGGCCCTCGTTATCGAAATGGAGCATGGTGAGCACACCCACCTTAGCGACGACCTGATCGTATTCGTCGATGAGATCGCCGGCTCCGCCGCCGTTGCGATCGAAACCCGTGAACTGATTGAAAGCCAGCAGGCGTTGCTTGAGGGCATCATTCGCCTGGTTGCCAACGCCATTGATGCCAAGTCACCGTATACGGGTGGCCACTGCGACCGCGTACCAAAACTCGCCCAGATGATGGTCGATGAAGCCATCCAGAGCCCCGCAGAACCCTTTGCCAACTTCACCATGAACGACGACGAGCGCTACGAGTTCCACCTGGCAGCGTGGCTTCACGACTGTGGAAAGATCACCAGCCCCGAGCATGTGGTGGACAAGGCCGTCAAACTGGAAACGATCTACAACCGCATCCATGAGATTCGCACCCGCTTTGAAGTTCTGCATCGGGATGCGGAGATCCGGTGCCTGAAAAGGCAACTGGCTGGCGAGAGTTCTCAGCAGGCGGAAACCGACCGGGATCGGGAACAGGAAGAGCTGCAGGAAGCCTTTCGCGCAGTCGCCAACGCCAACACTGGTGGCGAATTCATGTCGGAGGACAACATAGAGCACATCCGGCAGATCGGCCAACGCACCTGGGTGCGTCATTTCAGTGACAGGCTGGGATTGTCCGGCGACGAAAAGCAGGTTTTGACTGGCACGCCGGAGCAGACGCCACCGGCTACCGAGTCCCTGCTGGCGGACAAGCCCGGCCACCTTCGTCCCTGGGGTGCGCACAAACCGCCCGTCACCAAAGACGACCCACGGAACCGGTGGGGATTCGACATGACACTTCCGGAACATGCCGTTAATCAGGGTGAGCTCCACAACCTGACCGTGGCAAAAGGAACCCTGACCCCCGAGGAACGCTTCCGGATCAACGACCACATCGTACAGACCATCTGCATGCTGGACGCCCTGCCCCTGCCTGACAGACTTGCGAACGTGCCCCACCTGGCAGGCACCCACCATGAACGCATGGATGGACAGGGTTACCCCTGCCGGCTGAACGCAGACGACATGGGCATTCCCGAGCGGATCATGGCGGTGGCGGATATTTTCGAGGCGCTGACCGCCGTGGACCGCCCCTACAAGGAGGGCAAGACGCTGACCGAATCCCTGACCATCATGCAGAGAATGGTGGATGAGGAGCACATTGACCGAGCAGTGTTCGAGTTGTTTGTTCGTTCCGGTGTATATCGTCGATACGCGGAGCAACACCTGCGCCCGGAGCAAATCGACGCCGTGAATGAAGAACGCTTTCTGACATGAACATTCCTCCATCGCGACGGGTTGTTTTCGAATTCTTCGCCGAAACCCGTATACTTTGCGCAGTTTTAAACACTTGAAAAGGACACTGACATGTTCGGCCTGTTTATCGGCGGTTTGATCGGCTACTTATTTGGCCGTTTTCCCGGCCTTCTGATTGGCGCTGTGGCAGGCGTACTGTTGACCCGATACATCAAGAGCCGTCTGTGGCAAAAACTGCGCAATGTGCAGACCGACTTCCTGGAATCCGTGTTTGCGGTGATGGGCGCCCTGTGCAAAGCCGATGGCGTTGTCACTCGCGATGAGATCCAGGTGGCGGAACGCCTGTTCGACCGGTTTCGTCTCTCCGGCGAACACCGGGAGCGCGCCAAGGCAGCCTTCAACCGGGGCAAGGCCAATGACTTCGACCTGGATGCGGAACTGCAACACTTCCTGCGGGTGAGTGGTCGCCAGCCCGCATTACTGCAGATGTTCCTTCAGGTACAGGTGTCTGCCGTTGCCGCCGATGGTGTGGTCCACCCGGCCGAACATGAGATGCTGGTGCGTATTGCCCGGGGGCTGGGACTGCCCGAGGCCCAGGTAGACCAGTTGGAAGCCATGTTGAGGGGCGCTCACGCCGGCCAGGCAGGTGCGTCTGGCCAACCATCGTCCGCCAGCCAGATCGACGATGCCTATAAGGTTCTCGGGGTGTCGCCCTCCGCCAGCGACGCCGAGATCAAGAAAGCCTACCGCAAACTGATGAGCGAGAATCATCCGGACAAACTGGCTGGGCGCGGCCTGCCGGAAAGCATGCGGGAAATGGCAGAAGAGCGCACCCGTGAGATCAGCCACGCCTACGACGTAATAAAGGACGCCCGCAACTAACGAAAGGCCCGGCGAGGGCCTTTACTTACATCCCCTCTACTTGTCGTGCGCCGCGATGCAATTTCCCGATATGACATATCGTCACGTTTAGCTTTTATATACAGTGGATACAGTCCCGAAAACAACACGGAGTATCTGCTTTGACCGCCCAACATCCGTTGCAACCCCACCCGCAATCAATGCACACGTTCAGTGACGATCTGCTGGGCCGGCACGACGCCACCGGGCTGGCCGAACTGATTCACAACGGCGACGTATCAGCCGGCGAAGTCCTCCAGGCTACCCTGGCCCGGGCGCGAATAGCCGAACCCTTTATCCATGGCCTGGTTACCCCCATTCCGAACGACGGTGCCGGCATGATCGCAAATAAAACTCCGGCTGCAAAAACGGTGCCTGGCATCTTTGCGGGCGTTCCCACGGTGATCAAAGACAACACCGAGGTGAAGGGATTCCCCACCTCCCATGGCACTGCGGCCATCCATTCCCACCCGGCCGACGAAACCAGCCCTTTCGCCCGTCAGTTGCTGGCCCAGGGCCTGGTGTGTTTTGGCAAAAGCACCCTGCCTGAGTTCGGCTTCAATGCCACCACCGAACCCGCCCATGACACCCCAAGCCGCAACCCCTGGCACCTTCAATATTCCACCGGTGCTTCATCAGGAGGTTCCGCGGCGCTGGTTGCCGCAGGTGTCATCCCCATCGCACACGCCAACGATGGCGGTGGCTCCATCCGCATTCCAGCCGCCTGTTGTGGGCTGGTGGGGTTGAAACCAACCCGGGGACGGCTGATCGACAACGATGCGGCTAAAACACTCCCCATCAATATCGTCAGTGATGGTGTGGTAACGCGCACGGTCAGGGATACCGCCAACTTCTATCACGGAGCGGAACGCTTTTTCCGAAACCCGAAACTCCCGGCCATAGGAAAGGTGGAGCGCCCCGCCACACGCTCACTCCGTATTGGCCTGGTGACCGACTCCATCAACGGTCACGCCACCGACAGTCAGACCCGCGCAGCCGTTGAAAATACAGCACAACTACTCGAAAAGCTTGGCCACAAGGTGGAACCGGTAGGAGTTCCCGTTGCCTCATCTTTCCCTGATGATTTTGCGCTCTATTGGGGAATGCTGGCCTTTGGTGTGCGCGCAAATGGCAAGCGGTTGATTCACCCTAGTTTTGACAAGTCACAGCTGGACGGGCTAACCCTTGGGCTGGACAAAGCCTTCCGGAGGCAGTTCTACAAATTACCGGCGGCACTCTGGCGCCTGCACCGGTCGTATCAGGACTACGCTCGCACCATGGCCAGTTACGATGCCATTCTCACTCCGGTACTGGGTCACACCACGCCCGAAATCGGCTACCTGAGCCCCACGGTCGACTTTGATACCCTGTTCGACCGCCTGACCCAATACGTCAGCTTTACGCCACTGGCCAACGCCACCGGCGCACCCGCCATTTCGCTGCCAGCCAGCCTCACTGAGCAGGGTCTGCCGGTTTCCATTCAGCTGATGGGTAAGCACGGGGGTGAGCAGACACTGCTGGAACTGGCGTTTTTGCTGGAGGAGACGATGAACTGGCCCAGGATAGACAGCCAGCCCATCAGGTCATGACAGGTTCCGCTCCCTGAACGGAGGGGGGCTCGCAGACGACGACCTGATTCCGCCCACGCCCCTTGGCCTCGTAGAGGGCCCCATCGGCCCAACTGAAGATGTCTTTGGTGGCATCCGCCTGGCTGGGACAGACGGCACACAAACCAATACTCACCGTCAGGTGCAAGACTTCATCCGACACCCGGAACCCGGTTTCCTCAATCCGGCTCCGGATTTTCTCGGCCACTCTCAGCGCCCCCTCTTTCGGGGTATCCGGCAACAGAACCACAAACTCTTCGCCGCCGTAGCGGGCAGCCAAATCCTGTGGGCGCGTGACATAGTCGCGGATACAGTTGGCCACCATCTGCAGGCAATCGTCGCCGACCAGATGACCATGTGTGTCGTTGAACTTCTTGAAATGATCGATATCCAGAAGCAGCAGTGACAATGGCTGACTAAATCGATACGCCTTCACCACCGCCGAGCTGAAGGTACGGTCAAAGTGACCACGGTTCTTGAGCCCGGTGAGCGCGTCGGTGGCACTGAGTTCGCGCAACTGATCGTTGAGCGACTCGAGGTCCCGGGTGCGCTCCTGTACTCTCTGTTCAAGTAACGTATTGGCTTCCTGTTGAATACGAAGGGACTTTTCCTGAGCCATCCTGGCTTTGCGTTCTTCAAGCAACAGGCGCTGTTGGGCCTCGAAAGCACGCTTCTTTTCCCTGTTGAGCCGGTCTGCCAGCGCCATCGATAACAGAATGACGCCCATGGCGGATCCCACCTGGGTTGCGTTCTCCGTCAGCAGGTTGCGTGGCAACACGGTGAACTTGCTCAACGCCAGGACAATCCCTCCGAAAAGCATAAACACCCAGGCCAACGCGTAATACCTCGCTGCGGGGTCCTTTTTCAGCCAGCGCACAATGCTGAGCACCAGCATGGTCGTGCAGCCCAGGAAAGCAAGCAGAATGGTCGGCAGGATCAAGAGTCGATACGGAACCAGCAATCCCGCCGTTGCCATCACACCAGCCATAACGACAATCCCCACCGTCAGTCTGTTGAGAAACGGGTGGTTGGCTGACGTCACATTGAGAAAGTGAAGGCTAAAGGTGCCGCCAAACAGCACGACCAGATTGAGGAACACGGTGATCGCCTGGTCATTCCACCAGGTAGCCTCCGGCCAGAGATACTGGAAAGCAACGCCATGCAGGCTCGCCAGGAACAGGGGCATGGCCGAAATGTACCCCACATAATGCAGGAAGCTCCGCTCGCCAACCGCCATATACACAAACAAGTTGTAGAGGATCATCACCAGCACAATGCCGTAGTAAATGCCCTCGAACAGGCTGCGGGCCTGCTCGGCCACGTAGAAAGCATCCTGATCCCAAAGGGTCAGGGGCACCTGCATGGAACTGGTGGTGTCCACTCGAAGATAGATGGAGAGCTCGTCGTCACGTGAAAGGGAGAGCGGGACAAGAAAATTGCGGTGGTAGATTGGGCGCTGGTAGAACGGCTGCTTATCACCCAATAACTGTCGTTTTACAAGCTCGCCATCTTCGAGCAGATAGACCTCGATATGGTCCAACACCGGATACCCGATTTCCAGGAACAGGGGAGCCGTGGCGGCCCCTGGGTTGCGAACATTTACCCGGAACCAGTAAACCTCATCACCGTATCCCAGGCTAACGCTGTCTTTTCCGTTTGACTGCCACTCTCTTTCGGGAAGCTGTCTCACGGAATCCAGGGGGACGGCGCCGGCGGGTTCCTGCCAATACTCCACATACCTGAGAAGCTCCAACCGCTTGGCATAACTGTCCCAAACCGCCGGCTCCGCTGAAACCAGAGCAGGCAGCGCAAACAGCATAATGGCGAACAGAATCTGCGTCAGACCCTTTTGCAAAGATATTCCCAGTTCAAGAGAGACAATAAATTTGTTGTTTTTTCGCTACCAGCATAAACCAGAAACCGGCATTTCGCCGCAGGCGCCTTTAAAATGACTCAATCAGACAATAAAGCCTAACTAACTGCGGTACTTCCGAACGCTGGTGAAGACCCATGTCCCACTCTTATGACTTCAAAGTGGACAGTATCGGGGCCGGGTGCCAGTATGAGAAAGTCGAAAAATGAAAAATGCTGGCGCAAAGCGACCAAACGCCGCTCCTTGTCGTACACCTACTATCGTCCTCGAAACTGACAGCCAGAGACTATGCACGATACGGACACCTTCGTGACCTTTCACAAGGCACTGACGGAACTCAGCCACAGTCCGGCGTTTATCGACAAGAAGCGCCCGCAAAAACTCGCAGACCTGACGGCGCTCTGCGCGAGGCTGCTCAACGTTGACCGGGTCAGTGTCTGGCAGTTTCCGGAGGAGCGTGACCGCATTGAGTCCGAGTGGCTTCATACTACGGACGCTGCCACCGGTGACAAATCCAGCCTGTACCAGTCCGGCAACCCGGAGTACTTCTCGGCCCTGGAAACCGAACGCGTGCTGTCTGTCCGGGACGCCCAGAACGATCCCCGCACCCGGGCATTCGCGCCGGGCTACCTTATACCCTTGAACATCCTATCGATGCTTGATGCACCGGTATTTGATGGTGCCCGGCTCAGTGGCGTCATTTGCCTCGAATCAACCCATCAACGGGACTGGACCCTGCCGGAAATATCCTTCGTTATCGCTATTGCCGATACCATCAGCCTGATCAATACCCACGAAGCCTGGCTCCACTCACAACGCGCACTTGAATACGTTACCCGTTACGACTCACTGACCGGGCTATCAAACATCGAATCCCTGCGAGACCGTATCGGCCACCTCGCCGACAAAATAGAACGACGAGGGCTTGGTAGCCTGGCGCTGATATGGATTGACGTGGACCGCCTGAAATCCATCAACGATGGGCTTGGGCCTCAGGTGGGTGACAACGTTATTGCCGAAGTCGGCCGCCGCCTGAAAAAGCTCTCTGTTCCAGGCAAGGATCTACTGGCCAGGATTGGAGGCGATGAGTACGCCCTCATGGTGCGCAACCACACCATGCGGGACTCTCTGGAACTGACCGCCTCGCGTATAAGGCAGGAAATCAACAGGCCCATCCGCCTCACTGGCCACTCCATCACCGTTGGCGCAAGCCTGGGCATCTGCCACTTGCCCGGAGACTGTCAAACCACCGAAGAGCTGTTGCGTGGCGCCGAAGCCGCCATGTACAACGCCAAGCAGCGGGGCCGGGACCAGGCGTGCTTCTTTGATTCGAGCATTCAGGTAACGGCCCGTTCGCGATTCGTTCTGGAAAACGAGTTGCGGGCCGCCATCAGCAACCACACCCTGGAAGTGTTCTATCAACCCATCATGAGCGCCGCCGGGATGAAACTGGAGTCGCTGGAAGCCCTGGTACGCTGGCAACACCCGCAACGGGGTTGGCTGTCACCCATTGAATTTCTGGGGATAGCCAGAAGCGGTGGCCTGATGTATGCGTTGGGGGAGTGCGTGCTTCGCCGCGTGTGCGAACACTGGCAACAGGCCCACAACCAGGGCATTACGCTGCCAGAGATTTCCGTCAACCTGGCGGCCGAGCAGGTATCGATACCGGAACTGCCCAGCCTGATCAGGGAAACCTGCCATGAATATGGCGTGCCGGCCAGCGCGTTGCATTTCGAGGTAACCGAGGATTCCATTCAAGGGGATTTCAATTCACTGAACAGTATCCTGGAAGAGCTGGTGGCCGATGGTGCAAGCCTGTCCATAGACGACTTCGGAACCGGCTATTCTTCACTGTCCCGCCTCAAGAGTCTGCCCTTCTCGCGGATCAAGATTGACCGTTCCTTCATCAGCCAACTGCCAGACGACGAGGACGACTGCGCCATTACCCTCTCGATCATTGGCCTGGCTCGAGGGCTTGGGCTCTCGGTCGTCGCCGAGGGCGTCGAAACCGAAGCCCATGAACAATGGCTTTTCCAGCGGGGCTGTGATTACCTGCAGGGTTATCGATACAGCAGGCCTCTGCCATTCAACACGCTCATGGACGAGTTTTTCCCGCAATCCTGACGATCAAGGCGAAAGGTCATGCATTGCTGGAGGAGTCCGTAACAGCCGGTTTGATTTTCCGTCCCACTTTGTCCCCCAGTACCAGCAGCGCCGGGGTCAGCAACAGCGTGAGCACCGTTGCAAACGCCAACCCGCCGGCAATAGCACTGGATAGCTGGGTCCACCACTGCGTGGACGGAGCACCGATGCCCAAAGACGGGGTCAGGAGATCCACATTTACCCCGAGCACCATTGGCATCAGCCCGAGTATCGTGGTGATGGCCGTCAGCAATACCGGTCGCAGGCGCAGGCATCCGGTCTCCAATGCGGCCTCGAATGCCGCCATACCGCTTTTTCGCATCTGGTTGTAGGTGTCGATCAGAATGATGTTGTTGTTCACCACGATGCCCGCCAGGGCAATGATGCCCATGCCCACCATTACGATTCCGAACGACTGCCCGTTAAGCAGCAGGCCAAGCAATACGCCCGCTGTGGAAAGCACAATGGCCGATAGAATGAGCATGGTCTGGTAGAGCGAATTGAACTGGGTCACCAGGATCAACAGCATCAGGGCAATCGCGACCAGAAACGCCGATGCCAGGAAATTCGAGGCTTGTTCCTGGTCCTCATTCTCTCCGGCAAAACGGACGGATACACCCTCGGGCGTTTCAGGCATTTGCTGCTGCAACTCCATCAGCAGTTCGTCCGCACGGCGACCCGGCTCTATCTCGGACTTGATCGTAATGGTGCGCTGTCCGTCCACGCGGGTAATGCTGCCAATCTTGTCACCGGGAGCCAACTCAACAAACTCCGAGAGCGGTACCTGCCCACGGCTGGTGTTAATCGTCTGGCGCTGGAACTGATCCAGCTCCCGCCAGTTATTAGGCACTCTCACGGCGATATCGACTTCGTCGCGCACGTCCTCAGGGCGATAGGTGGCGAGCACCAGTCCGTTGGTAATCAGTCGCACCGCACTGCCAACGCTGAGCACGTCTGAACCAAATCGGGCGGCGGCTGAGCGGTCAACGTTCAGGCGCCATTCGATGCCCGGAAGGCTGCGGTCGTCTTCGACATCCACAAAGCCATCGATGCCAGACATCCGTTCCCGGACAAGAGCGACATACCGTTCCAGTTGGTCGCTGTCCATACTGCTGACCATAAGCTCAATGGGCTTGCCATCCGCAGGACCACCCTCTTGCTTGCGAAACTCCAGTTCAATGCCGGGAATGTCCGCAGTGAGTGAACGGAAATCTTCCAGTATCTGTGTCGCTGGCCGTCGCTCAAACCAGTCCGTGAACTGGAACTGCAGCACACCGATGACGTCTGGCGCCATCTGATTTCCGGGACTGACCATTGAGCGAGCATAGAGGGCTTTCACCTCAGGCATTCCCTGTAAACGCTGCTCGACCTGCCGAACGATGGCATCGCGCTCCTGCACCGACAGATCCCCTCTGGCCCTGACATGTACCTGCGCTGAATCCGGCTCCACGCTCGGGAAAAATTCAACACCATGGTTGAACTTGCCATAAGCCGCATAGATGACCACAACGACGCCAAGCACGCCAAGAAGTGTAAAACCGGGCTTTGCCAATAGTCGCCCGAGAACGCCACGGTAGACGTCCGTCATCCGACCACTGATCGCAGACTGGGGACGGCGTTTTCCGCCGCTGATGCTGCCAAGGACCGGCAAAAATACGAGAGCCATGGCCAACGAGGCGGTCAGACAGATGATGACGGTGGTGGGCAAAAAGCTCATGAACTCGCCGACCACGCCCGGCCAGAACAACAGCGGGATGAATACCGCCAGCGTGGTGGCGGTTGACGCGATGATGGGCCAGGCCATGCGGCTGGCCGCCTCGCCCCATGCAGACTTTACGTTCTGGCCCTCGGAGAGGTTCCTGTCGGCAAGCTCCGACACCACGATGGCCCCATCCACCAGCATGCCAGCCACCAGTATGAGGCTGAACAGAACCACAATATTAAGAGTAAAACCCATTCCCCAGATCACCAGGATACCGGTCAGGAACGCACCGGGAATGGTGAGCCCCACCAAAAG
Organism: Marinobacter sp. Hex_13; assembly: GCF_001566815.1. Classification (NCBI taxonomy): domain Bacteria; kingdom Pseudomonadati; phylum Pseudomonadota; class Gammaproteobacteria; order Pseudomonadales; family Marinobacteraceae; genus Marinobacter; species Marinobacter sp. Hex_13. The sequence continues at coordinate 231,480 of NZ_LSMM01000001.1, read as the reverse complement.
GGCGGAACGGGGACCCATGGCGGCAATGATCAGGACGATCACCAGCACGATGGCCGTCAGCACATTGTTGAGCAGATCACTAAGGATGTCCCGGACCTCGCCAGACTGGTCCATGATGTAGCGAACCTCGAGCTCGTCGGGCAGTTGCGGCCCGGCACGTTCAATCAGCGCCTTCACCTTTTCCACGGTTTCGATGATGTTGGAACCGGTCCTCTTGGAGATTTCCAGCACCAGCGCCGGCTCGCCGTTGATCCTGGCGAACCCTCGCGGGTCTTTGAAGGTTCGCTGAAGCATAGCCACGTCGCCAAAGGTCACAACGGTGTCGCCGCCCACCTTGACCGGCATGGCCATAACATCTTCCACGGATTCAATAACGCCCGGAACCTTCATGGTCATGCGACCGGCACCGGTATCCAGGCTTCCGGCGGCAACCAATTGATTGTTGCGAGTGACCAACGTCGCCAACTGATCAAAGTCGACGCCATAGCTTTCAAGCACCTGGGGATCGACAACGATCTCCAGGAGGTCTTCCCTGTCACCACCAATGTCCACTTCCAGCACTTCCGGGATGCCTTCGATGGCATCCTGCAAACGCCGGGCAATAGTGACCAGCTCGCGTTCGGAAAGAGGCCCGGAGAGGCCAACCGACATGACCGGAAACAGCGCCACGTTAATTTCATTGACTCTTGGTTCGTCAGCTTCCTGAGGCAGCTTGCTGCGGGCGGTATCAACCTTTTCCCTCACATCCTGAAGCGCGATGTCCGGATCAAACCCGGCGTCGAATTCCAGCATCACCGAGGCGTGGCCCTCGGAAGCCGTACCACGCATTTCCTTGACGCCCTCGAGGGAACGCAATTCCTGCTCCATTGGCCGGATAAGCAAGCGCTCACCGTCTTCCGGGCTGATTCCCTCCAGTGTCATTGACACATAGATCATGGGAATGGTGATGTCCGGGTTCGCTTCTTTGGGGATGGTCTGAAAAGCCGCAACACCACCCAGGATCAGGAAAGCCAGTGTCAGCAGTGTGGTCCGGCTGCGGTCGAGAGCGGCGAAAATCAAGGTTCGCATATCGGTTAGCCCCGGTCCGAATCACGATCAACCGGGCGTACCTGCTGCCCGATGGATACAAAACCCGCGCCCCGGGTAATCAACCGGATTTCATCCGGCAGGCCAGTGACCCAGGCGCCATCCGTGGTGACGTTCAGGAGTTTGACCGTGGTAAACACCACTTCGTTATTGTCGCCCACATAGCGAACACCGGGCCGGCCATCATCCCCAAGACTGAGATAGGCCGGCGAAATGAACATCGCCTCCACTTCCGGCAGCGCAATGCGCAGCGTGGCACTACCGCCGGCAACCCGCTTACGTTCCGGGTTGTCTATGGCCACCTCCACCGGGAAACTACGGGTGTCCGGGTCTGCGGCACTGGCCACGAAATTCACCACGCCTTCCAGGCTGTCACCATCCAACGTGCGAATGGTTACGGCCTGCCCTTCTTCGACGGCGCTCACTGACTGCTGCGGGATTTGCCCCGTCGCTTTCAGCCGATCAACGCGTACCAGCTCCAACAGTGGTGACCCGACCTGGACCAGATCACCAAGGTCGACATCCCGTCGATTCACCGTTCCATCAAAAGGCGCTCGTGGCTCCAGGTTGTCAACAGCAAGACGTGCCTGAGTGAGCTCAGCTCTCGCCGCAGACAGATCACTTTGCAGGGTCAACACTTCGGATTCGGAGGTGAGATTCCGGGATCGGAGCTTCTGGGCAGCCGATAAATCGGCTTCCAATTTGCGAATGCGGGACTGCCATTGTTCTACCGAGGTACGTCGCCCATCCTCGGAGAGTCGAAGCAGGACATCCCCCGCCTCAACCTGGTCACCCTGCTCCACCATCAGCTCTTCTACCGTGCCGGCTACCCGAGCGCCAACTGACACGGTTCGCCAGGGCTCCAACTGCCCCTGCAGCATTAACCCGGGCTCGTAAAGCCTTGTACGCAACACATCCACCTGGACGGAGGGCGCGCTGACCGACTCCTCAGGTGTGTCCTCTGGCGCCTCGTCCCGCGCTTCCTTGACGTCACCGGTTGCCATCCATACCACCAATAAAGCCAGTACCAGAAAGGACAATCCGATAGATCCCAGTTTTGCTTTGGTCATTGATCGCTCGCAGTTAAATTCGGGTGATGTCGGTTTACAGTCCAGGCAGTCGTTTTAGAAACTGTCAGAAAACGGTTGCATCCGGTTGTTTTCGTGGGGTAGATTCTACACATAAACTTCTCTCAGATTCAGAGCAGATACTGATTTTATGAATCTCAACGCAGTGGTTGTCCTTGTGAAGCTAGTCCTGGTGGTCGTGGTACCGTCCGGGGGCTTCTGCGTGGACAAGCGGGTGAGATAGAAACAGACTCGACAAACACACGAAAGCCCCCGGCACCGAAAGGTCCCGGGGGCTTTTTTTTGCATCAGGAAAAAGGAATAACAACCATGAACGGCGCACAGCACATTCTTGACGCGTTCCACCGCCACAGCATCAGCACGGTTTTCGGGTATCCGGGCGGCTGCATCATGCCGCTATACGATGCGCTGGTGGACGATGTCGGTGTGGAACACGTGCTGTGCCGCCACGAGCAGGCCTGCGCCCTGGCCGCCGACGGCTACGCCCGCGCAAGCGGTAAGCTCGGCGTATGTATTGCCACCTCAGGCCCCGGCGCCACCAACCTGATCACCGGCGTTGCCAACGCTCACCGGGACTCCATCCCCATGCTGGTCATCACCGGCCAGGTGCCCTCGGGATTGATCGGTACCGACGCCTTCCAGGAAACCGACGTATTGGGCATGACGCTGGGCATCGTTAAACACAGCTATCTGGTTGACGACGCAGACAGCCTGCCCGCGATCATGGAAGAGGCGATGGAACTGGCTCAAAGTGGGCGGCCGGGGCCGGTGTGGATTGATATACCCAAGGACCTGCTGCTGGCTGATGTCAGCGATGCTCCCTTCCCCCGGTCCGAGCCACGGGAGATCAGCTTCCCAGACCTGGCCGAAGCGCTCACGATGCTGCGGGCGGCCCGCAAACCCATACTCTACAGCGGTGGTGGCATCAGCCTGGCACACGCTGAAGATCGCTTTCGCACGTTTGCTGAATCCGCCGCTCTGCCAGCGGTGGTAACGCTCAAAGGTATCGGCAACCCGGGAAAACACAACCCTTACAACCTGGGCATGCTGGGCATGCACGGCTCCCGGGCGGCCAATAAAGCCGTGGATGAATGCGACCTGTTGCTGGTTATCGGTGCCCGCCTGGATGACCGCGCCACCGGCAGCCTGGATGGCTTCGCCCCCAATGCAAAGATGATTCACATTGACGCCGACGCCGCCGAGATCAACAAACTGCGCCCGACCGAGCTGGCTATTCGGGGGGACCTGAATGACATTCTCGAAACACTGACCAACGCCTTACAGGACAAGCCGCTGGACATTGGCGACTGGCAGAAACAGTGCCGAACCTGGTACACCACCGGCGGCTTCCATGCCGCCGACAATGAAGAACCCTTGGCGCCGATCACCGGCCCGGCCTTTGTTCGCCAGCTCTCCCGAATTGCCCCGGATGATACCGTTATCGCCTGTGACGTCGGCCAGCACCAGATGTGGGTAGCCCAGCACTACGACTTTGACCACCCTCGCCACCACCTCACCAGTGGCGGCCTGGGCACCATGGGCTTTGGCCTGCCCGCTGCCATCGGTGCCCAGTTTTCCGACCGCAATAGTACGGTGATCAACGTGACGGGCGATGGCTCGTTCATGATGAACGCCCAGGAACTGGCCACTATCCGCCGCTATAACCTGCCGGTAAAACTGATCGTCATGGACAACCAGTGCCTGGGCATGGTGCGCCAGCAACAGGAACTGTTCTACGGCAATCGTGAAAGCCAGATCAATCTGGACGACAACCCGGACTTCGTCGCCATGGCCCGCGCCTTCGACATCCCGGCGTTGCACATCAGCCGCACTGACCAGATCCGTCGTGGCATTGAGACCATCCTGGCCTACAACGGCCCGATGCTTTTGCACGTAGCCATCAGCCGTGAGGAGAACGTCTGGCCCATCGTCAAACCCGGCGCCAGCAACCGCGAAATGATCGACGAAACCCGACGCACCAACAAAAAGGAACACGTTGCATGAAACCGCAAAGCCAGTCCTCAACACCGAGCTATAAAATCAGCTGCCGCATGTCGCAGGAAGCGGCCGCCCTGGAGCGTCTTTGCCAGGTGGTCCGTATTCGCGGTTTCCGGATTGCAACAATGGCGGTGGAATCCGCCGGGGAGAATTTCGATATCACCCTGACCCTGGAGGGAACCCGGCCGATTGCCATGCTCCAGTCGCAATTGGAGAAGTTGCATACAGTGGCGGAGGTTGCCCTTGGTCAGGTTTCGGGGGTTCGGGTTCAGACTGCCTGACGCTTTGGGAGTTGCTTTCTCTTTCGTAGCCTGATGGTTTTGGGGGCGGGCTTGCGGGGTGGCATCTGTATTTTTCTTGAAAAAGAACTCGCTTTGCTCAGACATCTTTTTCTGGCGAAAAATCCAGATACCACCCCGCGCCGAGCTGACCACGGAGTGTTCGCGAAGAGAGACAAAGCGACTGGAAAGGTCCTGGATATTCCTGAGCTGCACGTCGATAGGGGGGTGGGGGTATTTTTTCTTCTGGAAAAAGATGTCTGAGCGAAGCGAGTTCTTTTTCCAGAAGAAAAAATACCCCCACCCCCCGTATCCGCCCGCAAAACCTCAGGCTACAAAAGAATGTGAGTAAGCCCCCCACAGTCAACCATCGGATCATCGCAGTTCACGATGATATCCGCCCGGTTAAGAACGTAGCTCTTGCCGGTGATGGTATTCTCGACCACCTGGTGCTTCCCTTCCTGGCGCACGCCTGTGAACTCACCGATAAACCCGGTTTCACGCAGGGAGACGGTTTCCAGGCGGTCGCCCGGGCTGATTTTGCCCTCGTAGTTCATTAACGCAAGCCGTGCTGAAGTACCCGTGCCGGTGGTGCTGCGGCAGATGACGCCAGGGTGCACATAAGTGGCCGAACGGGAGCGATACGAATGATCCGACAATTGTTCAACCGGCCCCATGAAATGGAGGAAGGGCAAGGGTCCGACATCACCCAGCGTGTAGTGGGAGAAGCCGCGTTCTGCCTGGATGGCCTCTACGATCTGATAGGCGCATTCGCTGAGTTTGCGTTCTTCATCCAGGGTCAGGGAAAACCCAAGGCTCGTCGCGTCCACCAGGGCGTAGAAACCACCACTGTAGGCCACGCTGTAGGATACGTCACCGATCGAGGGCACGTGGATGCTGGCCTGGTAGGTGTCGATGTAACTGGGCAGCCCGCCGCAGGTAATGGCTTCTACAACACCGTCCCGAACAAGGGCGTCAATGTGGACCAGGCCCGCTGGAGCTTCCAGAGCGAAACTCTGCCACCCTTCCCGCTTGGCGACAATGCCACTCTCCAGAACGGCCGTGGCGGTACAGATGGTGTTGGAACCGGAGTAAATCGGATATCCCATCACTTCCATGATGATATAACCGGCGACTGCCTCGGGGTCTGTGGGCGGCACCAGCAGGTCCACGGACATTTCCGGGATGCCGTAGGGCTCTTCCAGTAGTAGAGTGCGAAGGCCATCTGCCTTGTCCCGCAGGTATTCCATCTGGGCGCGCACGGTGTCCCCCGGAAGCGGGCAGATCCCGCCAGTTACTATCCGGCTCACATCCCCGCCGGCGTGGGTGTCCATCAGTTGCAGTTTGAGTTCGGGACGCATTAGGACTTCTCCAGGGCAAACGGGGCGCCATGCTCGGCCCATTGGGCATCCGGGACGATTACGATTTTGCCCAGGTAGTTGCTGTTGCGGTTGACGAAGTAGCGTTCGGCTTCGTGCAACTCTGACAGTCTGAAAGCGGCGTGCAGCACCGGCTTCAGTTGGCCGCTGCGAATCCAGGCCACCAGTTGTTCGGCTTCCTCCCGGGTGCCGTGTGACACGCCGAACACCTGCACCTGATACAGGTAAATCCGTGTCCACATGATTTCACTGACGTTTCCGGCGCTGGCGCCAGCGATGCTGAGCCTTGGGTAATCATCGCGGCTGTTCATGTCGAAGATCATGGTGTCGATAAACTGATCGGTCATCTCGCCACCGGCCAGGTCCATCACGGCATCAATCGGTCGCCCCCCAGTGACGGACCGCACCTGATCCGTGAAGTTGTCCATGTCGGAACGGTCCAGCACGGCTTCGGCGCCCAGCTTGAGCAGTGGGTCGGCCTTGTCACGCTGGCTCAGCGCATAGGGAATCGCCCCCATGATGCGGCAAAGCTGGATAAGGGCCGTACCAACGCCACCACTGGCACCGGTCACAAGGATGTGCTCGCCCGCTTTTACCCGTGCTGATGTGAGCATGTGCAAGGCGGTCTGGTAGGAGCACATGCCCATGGCGGCAAGTTCGGCATCGGCCAGATCGGCATTCTCGACATGGTGAAACTGGTCGGAAGGCACAGCAATATATTCCGCGAACCCACCATCGGCGCCGTGGCCGTAGTAGTCCGGGGTCAGGTTGATATCCCGGCGGTCGTCGGCGTAGAGGTTGAAGTCCAGCAGGCCTCGTTGGCCGATCCGCGTATCCTCAACACCCTGCCCCACGGCGACGATACGCCCAACAACGTCCGCGCCTTGAACTCTTGGGAACGTCAGCGTGGCTGAGCCTCCCATCTGAAAGGAGGTTACGTCGCCTTTATCCTTGGTGGGGTATAGACCCTCCCGGGCTTTGCGGTCGGTGTTGTTCTTCGCGGTGGCGGTGACCTGGACGAGCACCTCTCCCGCACCAGGGGTGGGGATGGGCACATTTTCGGTGTATTCCAGTTTCTCGACGCCACCGTGGCCGGTGAGCAGCATGGCTTTCATGGTCTTCTGGATCATGGGCGTTCTGCTCCTGCTTTGCTGGATATCAGGTCAGGATAGGCCAGATTCATACCAGTGTCAGGGCCCCCTGGCAGCTTTTACCGCGCAATAACCTTGTAGATCGGCCGCAGTTTCGGGATCTGCTTGAGGACCACCTGGATGATGGTCATCAGAGGCACCGCCAGCAGCACGCCCACCGGCCCCCACAACCAGCCCCAGAAGAAGATGGATACGAAGATGACCACGGGATTGATGGCCATGCGAAAACCGTGGATCCAGGGTTCGATGAAAAAACCGACGGTGGAGGTAAGTGCCAGGTAGCCGAGCGGGGCAATGGCCATTATCCAGAGTGTGTCGAGGCTGGTGGCAGACACAACCGCAAGCAGGATGATGGTCAGGATAACGCCCAGATAAGGGATGAATCTGGCCAAGCCGGCAACGAGCCCCCAAACGGCTGGGTCCGGAAGCCCCACTGCCCAGCAGATGAGCCCGGTGGTGATGCCAACCAGCAGGTTGCTGAGGCTGAGTACCGCCAGATACTGGGCGATCTGCTGCTGGGAGTCGCGGGCAATCTGGAGCACATTGCGACGTTGTCGTCTCGGGAGTTGCCGCACAAAGTTGAGGATGATGCGGTCACCGCCCACCAACAGGAAATAGGTCAGGGCCAGCGCAAGTGCGAGGCCGGCCGCACCGTTACGGGCCTTGGTCAATAGCTGGTTGCGCCACGAGTCGGTTTTAAGCACGACAGTGTTGGTTGTGGTCTTCTCGTCCTTGGACAGTTCGTCCATGGACTCCTCCACTTTCTTTGCCGATTCGTTGACCTTGTCAATCTGGCTTTTAATGCCACTCTCCCCCATGAGCAGTCGTGAGATCCCCTGTGGCGCCTGCTGCGCCCACTCCAGGGCAGGCGTTGCGACGGCGGCCCCAACACCCGCCAGACCAGCGATCACCACGATGATCAACACCAATGAGCTGAGCACCCTTGGGATCCCGGCTTTGTCATAGGCTTTTTTGACAAGGGGAAACAACAGCAGGCTGGTCAGGACCGCCAGGACAATTGGCAGGACAATCTGGTGGGCGACGTAGAGGGTATAGAGTATCCCGAGCGCAAAGAGGCCATTCAGTGGTGTCGCGAGTTCAGAGCGTGCGGGTTGTTCGTTATCGTTGTTCATGCGAGTCCATGCACCTTGTCGGGCTGTATTGGGGGTATGATACCTGAGGCACCACGGTGCTCAGTGTACCTGTCGCTCGGCTGCCATTCAGCCCTTTTGGGCCAACGCCCGGTCATTGCCAGCACGTCACTTTTGTTGTAACACATAACCGGATACCCTGTTGGAAACTGTCTCTGAAGAGTTCATACATGGCGAACTACAAGATTGAAATTGACGAAACCTTTGATGTGCCGCGCAACCGTGTGTTTGCACTGTTTGCGGACCATGAGCGCTTCGGGAAGCTGTTGGGAGCGCCGGTGAAGCGCATTCGCGACAGCGACCAGGCCGACCCCAACGGCCTTGGGTCCATCCGCAAGATCGGCATAGGCCCCATCGGCCTTGAAGAGACCGTCATTACCTTCGAGCCAGGCACGCTCATTGAGTACACGATTTCCAGTATGAGCCCCATCCGCAACCATCTCGGCCGCATCCGCTTCGACGATGCCGCCAACGGCAGAACTCGCGTCCAGTACACCATTTCCTTTGACGACATCGTGCCGTTTACCGGCAAGCTGGTCAGCTCCGCTCTCGACCAAGGCATCCGCAAGGGCATCCGCCGGGTCCCCAAACTGGCCTGAAAACACTTCAAACAAGGCATTTCGTGATCATGCCGTTGTCATCGGCAGCCTCGACAAATAAGGCTGTCGCCAGCCTGTCTAGTCGAGTAAAATCCGCACTTTTGAAAACGACATTGAGGCAGCGTAATGGGCAGAGCCTATCAGAATCGCAAAGACTCCATGGCCAAAACGGCCGCCGCCAAAACCAAGGTCTACAGCAAGTACGGCCGTGAAATCTATGTATGCGCCAAGTCCGGCGGCCCGGACCCGGAGGCCAACCTCAGCCTGCGTGGCCTGATCGACCGTGCCAAGAAAGACCAGGTGCCCGCGCACGTCATTGAAAAGGCCATCGAGAAAGCCCGTGGCGGAGCCGGTGAGGACTTCTCCCCTGCCCGCTATGAAGGTTTCGGCCCGGGTAACTGCATGGCCATCGTGGATTGTCTGACCGACAATCCCAACCGCACCTTCGGTGACGTGCGCCTGGCGTTTACCAAGACCAAATGCAAGATCGGCACCCAGGGCAGCGTCAGCCATATGTTCGATCATTGCGCCATTCTCGGTTTCAAGGGCGACGACGAGGAAGCGGCCCTGGAAGCACTGATGATGGCGGATGTGGATGTCACTGACATTGAGCACGAAGAGGGTATGATTACTGTGTTCGCGCCCCACACCGAATACGCCAAGGCGCGACAGGCATTGCAGGAAGCGTTTGAAGGCCTGGAGTTTGAAGTGGATGAGATCCAGTTCCTGCCCCAGACCACCACTACAGTCGAAGGCGACGACATTGAGCTGTTCGAGAAGTTTATGGACATGCTGAACGACCTCGATGACGTCCAGAATGTTTACCACAACGCAGTCATCGCAGACTGACGGGAGCAACACCTTGGCCAGGGTCGTCATACTCAAAACAGGTAATACCTACCCGTCCCTTCTGGAGTCATTCGGGGATTTTGATAGCTGGTTTTTGGCCGGGCTGGCTCCGGAACTCGACCTTCATGTGGTGGATGTCACGGTTGACGATCTGCCGGGCAAACCTGGGGATTGGGACGGTATCGTGGTGACGGGATCACCGGCCATGGTCAGCGACCGGGCGCCCTGGAGTGAGCGCACTGCCGCGTGGCTGGCTGAGGCAGTGACGGAAGAGGTGCCGGTTCTGGGGGTCTGCTATGGCCATCAGCTGCTGGCCCACGCTCTGGGTGGTGAAGCGGGTTATCATCCACGTGGCCGGGAAACCGGCACCCATCAGGTAGAGTTGCTGGACGCAGCGATGGATGACCCTTTATTTAAGGGGTTGCCCCAAACATTCCCGGCGCAATTAACACATCGGCAGTCCGTTCTCCGGCTGCCGGAGAACGCCGTTCTTCTGGGCCGAAACGAGTTCGAACCGCATCAGGCCTTCCGTGTGGGCCGCTGCGCCTGGGGTATCCAGTTCCACCCGGAATTCTCAGCAGAGGTGATGCGGGCCTACCTCAAGGTGCAGGCACCCGATCTGGAAAAGGAAGGGCTCGATGCCAAGGCACTGATTGAGAACGTGATCGATGCGCCCAACGCCACCTCCCTGCTCGGCCGGTTCTCCAGACTGGTGCTCAACGGCCTGCCAACGGACCACTAATCCAGTATGTAGGCGGTTTTCTCCAGCGCATTTTCATCTTCGTCAATGAAGCGGAATTCGTTCCAGCCAATGCGAACCAGGTCGTTACTGTTCAGGCGCTGGCGTCGGTCAATCCGCAGTTCATTCACAAACGTTCCGTTGGTGCTGTTCTGGTCGGTGATGTAATAGTCCACCGTGCCTTCCAGATAGGCATTGGGCACCGCCTCGATCAACGCATGATGGCCGCTGACTGAAATCTCGTCGATGCGGATATCGTTATCGCCACGCCTGCCGACATGAATCTCCGGCTGATCCAGCTCAAAAGTGGTCACCACAACGTTGTCCACCAGTTGGGAAAGTGACGCCATACAGGCCTCCTCCATTAATTAAGAATCAACAGTACAACGGACACATTGTCGGCCGCCTCGTTATCCAGGCTCGCATCCACCAGCGCCCGGACTTTATCGTCGGGTGTTTCGCACACAGACATCAGCGACAGCCATTGGTCCTCTGGCAAGGCCCCCGTCAGGCCATCGGAACAGAGCAACAGGGAGTCTCCAGCTGCCATCCGCACGCGGCGGAAGCTGGCAATGGCCGCTGAGGCGCCAAGCGCCCGTGTCAGCACATTACGGAAAGGCACATGGGGCACGTCATCAGGGCGGATGCTGCCGTCATCCAGCATGTTCTGTACCACGGTGTCATCCCGGGTCTGGCATGCCAGTTCGCGCCCTTGAACGAGATAGCAGCGGGAATCCCCCAGGTGGGCAATGTGAGCCTCACCGTCAATCACCCAGGCCATGACCAGCGTGGTCCCCATTTTGGCCAGGTCCGCATCGGCAGCCCTTCGATCAGCAATTCGCTCACTGGCCAGGTTGATCGCAAACTGTATGGCATCGTCCGGCTCCTCCGGCACCCCCTCATCCGGCGACAACCAGGGCACCAGCACTTCCATCACCGTGTCTACGGCAATGCGGCTGGCCACTTCTCCGCCGTGGTAACCGCCCATGCCATCGGCAACCACCAGCAGCACCTGCCGGTTATCCTCGCTGACCCGCCAGTCAATAGCGTCCTGGTTGGCTGTACGCAACGCCCCTACATCCGTTATGCCAGCCACCTGGGGATTCATCACGATGCTTCCTCCCTTGCCTCACGGCTCGCCTGTCTTCGCAACGCTTCCGCCATGGTGGCGGCACTCAGGAAGCGCTTGTCAGGCTCCCGTTGTATGGCTTTATTAATCAGACGGACAACACCGTTGGGGAGTTCCGGGTTGAACTCGCGGACACTCCGTGGGCGCTTGTTCAGAATCTGGTAGGTCAGGTTGGCCAGCGTGTCACCCTGATAGGGTGTTTCCCCGCACACCAGTTTGTACAGCGTGATTCCCAGGCTGTAGGTATCGGTGGCGCCAGTCACTTTCTGGCCCTTGAGCTGCTCAGGGGACATATACAGTGGGCTGCCCATGACACTGCCGGTGCGAGTCCGGGAGTCGTCGGAGATCTTGGCTATGCCAAAATCGGTAATCTTGATCTCACCGTTGTCCGGGTTGAAGATGATGTTACCCGGTTTAATATCGCGATGGATGATCTTCTGACGATGCGCGTAATCGAGGGCATCCGCCACCCGGGCGACGATATCCAGCACCTTCGCCAACGGCAGTAACCGCCCCGGCTTGCCAAATTCACTAAGCGGCCTGCCCTTGGCATAATCCATGGCGATAAACGCAAGGTCGGCCTCTTCCCCGACATCATACACGGTGACAATTGCCGGATGGCTGAGGCGGCCCGCCGCCTCGGCTTCCCGAAAGAAGCGTGATTTCAGGTCCCGCAGTTCGTTGTCCTCAAACGCCTGGTAACTGAGCGTCTTGATCGCCACGGTACGGGCAATCTTGGGGTCCTTGCCGAGATAGACCACGCCCATGGCGCCCCGCCCTATCTCGCGCTCGATCTCGTAGCGGCCCAGGGTGGGCCGGCTGACACTTTGCTCAGGCATGACCAGGGTTCGGGTATTGTCAAAGCCACCGGGAGAAACAACGGTTGCCTCGGTGGTCAGGCTCCCGAGTGCCGCCAGGCGTTTTTCCACGTCGCGATACTTTCGCTTCTGCTGAAGAATCTGCTGGTAGGTGGCTGACGCGCGGTCATACTGCCGCTTGCGCTCCTGCTGAATGGCGATGTCGTATTGCAATGCCAAGGTATCTTCGGTGGGCGGGCATTCAGCCAGCACCTCCAGCGCCTCTTCGGGCTGTCCCTGTTGCAGCAGCAGACGACCAAGCCGCGTGCGGGCTACGCGGACATTCTCCGACAAGGCGACGATATCCCGCCTCGGTTGCAGCCAGAACAGCATGATGACATAGCCGACCATCAGCAGGGTCACCACTTCACCCAATGGCAGCCAGGCGCTCTGATAGAACATGAACGCTGCTTGCAGAACCACCAGTGCCCCGGCAATCAGTAACAGCACCGGCAGCGCGACCGCTCCACCCATTCTGGGAACTGCAAGTACCAGGATGAGTGTCGACACCATCAACCCGGCACGAATCGCCAGCGCCGACCACTCTGGCTCGACGAGCCCCCGGGCCTGCAGCGCTATTGCGAAGGCGTCCGGTGTCATATCCACAACCCGAACAGCATCCCCAATACCCTCAGGGTTGCCAAGAGCGCTGAACAGCACCCGATCCAACCAGCCCAGCAGTGGCAGCGCGTCACCCACAAACACACAAGCCAACGCCAGCACAACAATGAGCAGGCGCAGACTGAACAGACGGGAACCAATAAAAGCCAGTGAATTCACAGGAACCGTTATCGTAAATGATTGATCCAGCAAGTTTAGAAAGTGAACGCCGGCAGCGATAGTTCCAGAAGAACGTTTTTTGTAAGTGTTTGTTTACCTGGGACCACGATCACGTCGCGACCATTATTAACCCAGGATGACAAGGGTGTAAGGACGGCACAGGTTCCGGTGCAGTATAGTTTCGTCTTTGGACCTTTTCCGTCAGGAAGTACGACGATGACAGTGAAGTTACTGATCGGCCTGGTTATTCTGACCATCACAACAACCGGTTTTTACCACACATTGAAGCCCCTGCCACCGGGGATAGGTTACGAGGGCACAGTCCATCCTCTGACGAATGCCAGGCTTCTCACCGACAGGACCCTGCATTTCGGCAACGAGGAACCGCGGCTGGACCAGGAAATTTTCGACGAGGCCCTCAACATGATTTCGGCGGCTCGCCGTTTTGTTCTGGTGGATATGTTCCTCTTCAACGGCACCCGCGAGGAAGGCAGCCGTCAGCGGCCATTGGCAAGGGAGTTGACTGACGCCCTGCTCAAGCAACGCAAGGCGAATCCGGATGTGCGTATTGTCGTTATTTCCGATCCCATAAACACCGTATACGGTGGTACGGTCTCGCCCTACTTCCAGCAACTAAGGCAAGCAGGCATTCCGGTAATAGAAACCAGGTTGGAGCGCCTTCGTGACAGCAACCCCACCTGGTCCGGCCTGTGGCGCTTCTGTTGTCAGTGGATGGGCAACTCCGCGACCGGGGGCTGGCTACCAAACGCACTCGGTGAGCAGCCGGTCACCCTGCGCAGTTACCTGGCACTCCCCAACTTCAAGGCCAACCACCGCAAGGTTCTGATCACCGACAACGCAGAGGGCTTTAGCGCCCTGGTGACCTCCGCCAACCCCCACGATGGCAGTAGCCGGCACAGCAACATCGGCCTGCGATTCGGAGGGCCAGCCGTGGCCGATTTGCTGCTCAGTGAGCGTGCCGTTCTGGCGATGTCCGGTGCAGACACCGAGGTGGTGGACGAAATGATCAGCAGCCTGCCTCAAGCCGCAGCCGGCATCGCTTCGCTCGATACCATCCAGGTCGTCACAGAATCGGCCATAAGGACAACCGCGAGAGACATCATTGGCACCGCAAAGGCAGGCGACAGGCTGGATCTGGCCATGTTCTACCTGTCACACCGAACATTACTGGAAGAATTGAAAGAAGCCCACGAACGCGGTGTCGAAGTGCGGATACTGTTAGACGCCAACAACGATGCTTTTGGCATGGAAAAAAGCGGCATACCCAACCGGCAGTCGGCCATGGAGCTTAATGGCAGCGGCATTACCGTACGTTGGTGCAACACCGAAGGTGAGCAGTGCCACAGTAAATTACTGATCAGGCGCGACAGCCACGGCAACGCTCAACTGCTGCTCGGCTCGGCCAACTTCACCCGCCGCAACCTTGACGACCTGAACCTTGAAACCAGCGTACTCGTGCGCTCCAACGTGCACTCAGAGATCGTGCGCAAAGCGGCCGGCTTCTTCGATGAGCAATGGAACCACGGCCCGGGCGAAACACCGGTAATGAGCCTGCCTTACAATGCCTGGGCCGATGAATCCCGGATACGGTATTGGCAATACAGGCTGATGGAGGCAACGGGACTGTCCACATTTTAAGTTTCCGTCACCATTAGGAACCTGGGACGCCGAAAACGCGTGCTACTATTAGGTCAGCTTGAATGTCGGATGTAGCCGTCGGCTACATCGCAGGCAGCAACCGGAAAGACCGCTTCTTGAACGAAAATAACAGGAGAGTGTAATGCAAACCCTGAGAAACCATCTGCGGTACGTATCGTTTGTCATGGCCATCATGATGGCTTTCGGCTCCGTTTGGGCATCGTCCGCCTCGGCGGGCATGGTTGGAACCGGTGAACTGCTGACCGAGCAACGCACGGATCTGGACCGCCAGTCACTGCTCAACATGCTTGAGCGGGATGAGGTTAAAGAGAAACTGGCGGAAATGGGCGTTAGTCAGGAGCAGGTTGAACAGCGCATCCAGAACCTGACGCCGGAGGAGTTGTCGTCGTTTGAGCAACAGTTGGCGGAGGCTCCCGTTGGCGAGGGCGTTGTCGGGATCATCGTTCTGTTCCTGCTGGTGTTCATCATCACCGACATGCTGTGCGCCACCAATATCTTCCCGTTCATCAACTGCATCCGGTAGCGCAATAGCTCCGTGATCCGTCCTACCCAGTTGCACCTGCTGCGAGTCGTTGTCAGTCTCTTACTGGCAACGATTCTGGCGGGCTGCGCCAGCCGCCCCCAATGGCCCGATACCCCTGCCCTGAACACGGCCGGTGTTGACCAGCGGAAAGTGCTGGACCATGTTCCCTTCCACGCTCAGGAACTGTACCAGTGCGGCCCGGCGTCCCTGGCCATGATGCTCAACAGCCAGGGCCTGAACACCAACCCCGCCGTACTGAAGGAGTTGGTGTACCTGCCTGCCCGCCAGGGCAGCCTGAAAGTTGAAATGGTGTCCGCCGCCCGATCCCATGGCTTACTGGTCTACCCGCTGGACGGTTCGCTCAAGAGCCTGTTGGAGGAGATAGCCTCTGGCCACCCGGTGCTGGTGATGCAGAATCTGCGATTCGATTGGTGGCCACAATGGCATTTTGCCGTGGCGATTGGTTACGACGCCAGCGACCGCTCCATCATCCTTCACACCGGCACCCAGGAGCGGCACGAGCAGGCACTGGAAGTGTTCATGGCCACATGGGACCGCGCAGACAACTGGGCCACGGTCATCCTGCCGCCCGACCGACTACCTGCAACGGCGCAGCCCCTGCGTTATCTGACATCCGCCAACGACCTGGAAACCACTGGCAGGACCATCGCTGCCACTGAGGCCTATCGAACAGCCGAGCAGGCCTGGCCAGACCAACCGGCTGCCATCATGGGGCAGGGAAACATTGCCTGGCAACAGGGCCAGGTGGACCTGGCCGCGCAACATTTCCTGAGACTGACCGCCAAATTCCCGAACCTGGCCGCAGGCTGGAACAACCTGGCCCACGCACTGGCCACCCAAGGCTGTGCCACGGCATCAAGAACCGCAGCGAGCTGTGCCAGCGCCATCGATCCAGAGCGTTTCGACGGCAATGTCCAGAACGACAGCGACAGACCCCGTCCCGTCGAGTGCCCTGCACTGGACTGCCCTACCCCGATTCACTGAATCTTCTGGAACAGCGCGACGTCCTTGGCCGGAACCTCCAGGCGCCACCCATACCTCCGGGCCAACCAGGCCATGGTGAACTCCCGATAAAACACAACGTGGGTTGGGTCCCGCCGGTAATGCCAGTTGGCAAATAGCTGGTCGTCTGTCTGGAAGCAGGTCATCACACCCAACCAGCCACCCGGTTTCAGCAGCCTGTCCAGCCGACGGAACGTATCCGCCGGGCGATGAAGGTGTTCCACCACCTCCGTGCAGGATACGAAATCATACTGGCGGTCCAGAACAGACGTTTCCGGATGAAAGACGGGATCATAGAGCGACATGTCCATGCCCGCTTCCCGCAGTATCCCGGCCAGCGCCGGGCCGGGGCCACAGCCAAAGTCCAGGCCGCGTGCACCCGCTTCCAGCCTTTCGAGTAACGGCCTGGTCATCTTCGAAAGAAAGCGGCGATAGCCCTCATCTTCCGGATGATTGTCGTGAAGGTTGTAGATATCCCTTTCCCGGCGCTCGTCCAGCCAGCAAGACGAGTCCATGACTGTGGCCTCACAGGTTTCACAACGATAATACGGTATGCCTTTGATGGTCTGGAACGGCACCAGTGAGCGTGTTTCACACACCGGACAGGGCACTTTCAATGGGAGATCTCCTGCAAAATCTAACGAATGTTTCATTGTCATTTCCGGCCATCACACCAGAACCGTGACCGGTGAGCAAAATCGACCCGAGCAACCCTGCCTATACTGGGCCAAGACAGAGTAAACAACTGTGCGCTGAACGCGACAGTTCCAGTTCAATAAGGCTACCTCTCATGGAACGAACGGTGGAAACGTCCAGCCCGATGGCGCTCGAAGTGCCGCTGATCTCGGCACGCTACGCCCGACAGTTTATTCGGTTTATGGAGCGCAAGGGCGTTCGGCGCCACGCCATCCTTGGAGATACCGACATTTCCAGCGACATGCTGGACGATCCCGATGCGAGTCTTTCCATGGGGCAGGTCCGGCAACTGCTGGGCAAGGCGGAGTGGCTGATGGGCGACGAGAGGGCGGCCTTCCAGTTCGGCCAGCAACTGGACCTCCCGGCCCACGGATTACTTGGCTTCGCCGTGCTCGGCCAGGAAAACCCCCGGCGACTGATCAGCATGATTGTACAGTACTTGCGCGTGGGCCTGCCGCTGATGGACATGGACCTCAGTTCAACCGGATCCACTTTCAGGATACAACTGATCGACAATTGGGGCCTTGGCGACTTACGCCCCTGCCTCACCAAAATCTATATGGGCAGCATCCATCGAATTTCATCCCAGGTGTGCAATCACTTCTGTTTTGAGTTCGATTTCGACTCGTCCCTGGAACCCGAGCAGTGGCGCAGCATTGCTGCCGACTGCGAATTTCGCTTCAACGCTCCGGCGAGCCAGGTCACCATGCCTTTGTCCGGCCGACCTGTTCGCAACGACGATACCGGCCTGGAATTCATCTTGGCCAACGCCCGCTCACGAGAGCGGGAACCATCAGAACAGGCCGATGAAACCGTCATGCAGGTGCGGGAGATGATCATGAGCCAACCGGGCCGCCCCTGCACCATGGACAATCTTGCACGTCGGCTCGACATGAGTCCCCGCACCCTGCGACAGCACCTGTCGACCGCAGGCACCTCATTCAGAGTGCTCAGAAACGAGATACGTCAGAACTTTGCCACTCTGTACCTCACCGATACAGTCATCCCACTCGATTCCATTGCTGAGAAGCTGGGGTTCAGCGACCAGGCCGGTTTTACCAAAGCCTACCGCTCCTGGACGGGCCAGACGCCCGGTGATGTCCGCCGGCAGGCCCGCGACCGTAGATAGCTCTCATCCTCAAAGTGCTCTCGCTCCTGATAGCCCGCACTGAATGATTTTCGGGATTTGAAGGGCGTCACGAAATTGGAATTTCCCCGGCTCTCTCTCCGCTTTGAACAAAAACCTTGCCGGCCTTAGCAATGACCCGAACCGCTCGGCGACGGCCTAATGGCACTGCGTGGAGATAGTAACCTCCGCGCAGTCATAAAGGGACACATTGCAAGACCGATACAGCAGTCCTCATCGGTGATTTCTGCATACCCACACAACAAAGATTGAAACCCTAGAGGACGAACTCATGAAACTCAGGAATCCCAACAAAAGCGTCCGCACGCTCGGTACTGCGATAGCAGCCGCGGCGCTTATGACCGGTGGTGGCAATGCCTTTGCCGAACCGGTGTCACTGGAACTGGAATTCACCTGCCCGTTCCCGTTGATTGGCGAACAGCCCATTCGAGCGCAAATCAGTGCCGATGTACCCACCCAGGCAACCGTGGGGCAACCCACACCAGAGTTCACGGTGGATGCCCTGACAACGGTGAATGAAGATTCCAGGCTGGGCCTCAAGCTGGTGGGTTCCGCCACCATTGAAGGCACCGCCACCAATGAAACCATTGTTGTCACGCCGAGCCGTGAGATTGACCTGACGGTACCGCTGACCATTCCCCAGTCGCCCATTCCCGATGAAACCGGCGAATTTACCGTTCCGGCTCAGGGCACTTCCCCGGCCATCACCTTCACCGAGGATGATGTTGGCGAGGCGGTCATTAGCATCGGTGGCCTTACACTCGACATGATCGCCCGTGTTGAGAACGGCGATATTGCGCCTGCGCCCATCGGCGAATTTACCTCCGAGTGTGTTCAGAACGCCGGCCAGGACAACATTCTGCAGACCGTGCAGGTGGTTCCCGACGAGCAGTTTGAACCCCGTATCGCGGTCAGCCCGGAAAACATCGACTTCGGCAACGTGCAGGCCGGCACCACCGCGGAAGAGGTGGTTACCATTTCCAACACCGGCCAGGCAGAACTTGGCATTAACAACATCAGCCTTGGTGGTGCGGACGCAGCAGCGTTCACCCAGACCAACAGCTGTACCACTGTTGCTGCCGGCGAAAGCTGCGACGTCAACGTCACCTATATCCCCGATGGCGAAGGTGACCAGAGCGCTACTCTGAGCATTGAATCCGGCGACGCCGAGAACCCTGTGGTGGACGTACCGCTGACAGGTACCAGCGTGCTCGCGCCCGTTCCGGAAATCAGCGCTACGCCTGCTGACGTCAGCTTTGGCTCGGTGATGCTCGGTGAAACTGCCACCGCACAGGTCACCATTGCCAACGAAGGCAACGCATCGCTGATGATCAACGCCATTGAGATCGCCGGTACCAACAGCAGCGATTTCACCCAAACCAACGACTGCACAACCGTGGCACAGGATGGAAGCTGTACCGTTGAAATCAGCTTCATGCCGTCTGCCGCCGGTGGACGCAGTGCGACGCTCAACATTGCCTCTGACGACCCTGAAACCCCGGACGTCTCCGTGGCCCTGAGTGGTCAGGGTAACGATGGCAGCGACGACGTGCTCGAGGTGCTTCTGGATCTGGAAGGACAGACCGACATCAACGCTTCCGGAAGCTCTCTGCCTCTCTCAGGCAGCATTGCAACGCAACTGGAGCTGGCAACCGGTATGTTCGAAGCAGATCTTGCGCTTGAACCCACCCAAGGACAATTCAAGATCCCGCTGCTGTTCAAGAGCTTGACGGCCAACGCGAAAGTGACGTTCGAACAGGCTGACATGACAACGGGCACGCTGATAGACGGCAACCTGACGGCCAACTCCTCGCTGTATGTGGAAGTACCGAAGGTAACCGTACGCCTGTTCGGCCTGAAAATTCCGGTAGGTGGTGGCAAGGATTGCCGCACGGCGGATCCGGTCAACATCGAGCTGGCTTCGGTAGAAGGCACCAACTTCTCGCTGTCCGAGGGCGGCGATGTGACTGGCAACTACACACTGCCTCCCCTGCAGAACTGCGGTCCGCTGACCGACGTTCTCAACCAGTTCCTCGCCGGTCCGGACAATGGCATTGATCTGACATTGACCCCGAACCTCTGAGGGAAGTAAGGGAGGCCCCCAGAGGCCTCCCGGTTTGCCGGTAGCCGCACTTTCGGGTGCCGGCAAACCACCATAACAACACCAGGAAGGATGATAACAATGAAAAGCCTGAAGCAATCAGCGTTAGTGTTAGCCATCGCGGGCCTACCCCTGAGCGGGTATGCCGAACTCAAACCACTGCACGACGCCGACATGGGCCAGATTACCGGCCAGGCCGGCGTTACCATTGAACTCGAAACCCAGGTCACCATGGACGAGTTCACCTACACCGATGAAGGCACGCTGGGCATCAGCGACATCTTCATTGGCGGTGCGGATCGCATCGACATGTTCGAGGAATTCACCTCCGGGCGCGATGCCATTTTCGGCACCAGCAGTACGGATCTGATCGACAACATCAAGATTGAACTGGATGTCGCCGACGATGGCGATGCCATTATCAACGTATTCCCCATCACCGCACGGCCCGTGGACTTCGCCGTACGTACCGGCGCCTGGGAACTGCGGGGCAACGGCGGCGAGAGCACGTTGTTGGCGGACAACTTCTCTGCGGAGGGTCTTATACTCCAGGCCCAGGCAACCGTGGATACCGACACGGACACCCTCAACCTGACCACCCGGTTCGCCATCGATGAGCTGGAACTGGATGTGCCCTTCATGGCAGTGGGGATTCGTGACATGCGGATTACCGGCGCTGGTTACGATCCGGACAACCCTTCACTTCTGCCACTGTTCACACTGGTGGACATGGACATCTACAAGGATGCAAATGCGGCGGGTACCGACAGCCTGGCTATCGACATCAACACCTTTGAAGCCGATATGTCCATCGGCCAGGTGCTGGTGGGAGGCACCTCCATTGGTTCGGTGGGATTGGATGATCTTGCTATCCGCAACACCTCCATGCGGGTGTACGGGCACTGACACCCGGCATCGCTCTCCGGGCGCAAGCCCGGGGAGCCCCCAATCTCCGACCGGTCGCTACAACGCGCCAAAGAGCACCACCATCACGACCGCCAGGAACAGCAGAAACCAGGTGGCGTAACGGTTGGCCCGATCCTCTCCATGGGCAGACGCACTCTCCGGGGCATTTGCCGATTCGTATTCAGCGACCAGGGTACGAGCCAGGACGTAATCTTCATCCTCGACATGAACATTGGTAAATCCCGCGGCACCTATCTCGCCCATGGCCCCTTGCAGGTAATGACCGCCAACATGACACTCGATGCCTCTGGACTGCAGGAGGCCGGCGACGATATGGGCTTCGGCCAGATCTCGGGCGCGATACGCTATTTGCATTGGCAGGCTCCGGTCACTTCCAAGAATGTCTTAATTGAACCCTAGCCTGCTTCACGACATTCGTCGATTCTCGCGGGTTATTTTGGCAGTCGACCGGTCCTCTCCAGCCGTTCACCCACCCAGCGGTGATAAAGCTTTGCGAATGCCGGGCGAATCACCGGTAAGCCAATCAGCCAAGCCAGTGGCTTCAGCAACCACACCCGCGACATCAGCAAAATGTAGGCATCCAGTTCCCGATGAATGTTGCCCCGGCCATCTTCAACATGCAGTTCCTGAAGTGCTGCAACCGGGTCAATACCCAGCTGTTTCAACTCTTCGTCACGACCGGTGATATCAACCCACTCGACAGCGTCACCGGTTCGGCCCGCCAGCCGTTCATAAAATTTGCGATCCCTCACACAGCTTGGACAGGCGCCATCATAAAATACCCGAAGCCGATCTTCTGATGCGGTCATAGCCCTCTCCATTTGTTGCATCGCATTCACTTGATTACACGATAAAACAATGATTACTGTTATCAAAACAATCAGAAAATCGCCGCAAGGGACCAGGTGTAGCGACTATGACCATAGCCAGCCGTATCAACGCGCTTTACCAAACCGAGTCACGCCGGGTGCAGGCCACGCTCATTCGCCTGCTTGGCGACTTTGACCTGGCCGAGGAGTCCATGCAGGAGGCCTTCGCCGCTGCGGTGAAACAGTGGCCTGAACAGGGCATTCCTGACAACCCTGCGGCCTGGCTGATCAAAACCGGCCATCGACGCGGCATTGACCACATTCGCCGGCGACAGACCGCCCGGGATAACCTTTCCCGCGTCGCCGAGGACGAGCCCTACACCCCAGAGCCGGACACCGACCACATTGACGACGACCTGCTGCGGCTGATTTTCACCTGTTGCCACCCGAGCCTTGCCATCGAGGCCCAACTGGCACTGACGTTGCGCGAGATATGCAGCCTTACCACCGAACAGGTCGCCAGCGCCTTGCTGCAGAAACCCACCACCACAGCGCAACGAATTGTCCGCGCCAAGCGCAAGATACGTGAAGCGAACATTCCCTACGAAGTTCCAGAACGAAAGGAGCTCCCTCAGCGCCTGCAGAGCGTCCTGAAGGTCGTCTACCTGATCTTCAACGAGGGTTATTCCTCCAGCGAAGGCAACACCATTGTAAACATCAGCCTCGCCGGCGAGGCCATCCGCCTGGCCACACTACTGGCCGAATTGCTGCCGGATGGGGAAGTCTTCGGCCTGCTGGCGCTGATGCTCCTGCACGATTCACGACGGCATGCTCGCCAGGATGCGAATGGCGAACTGATAACCCTGGAGGACCAGAACCGTGCTCTCTGGGACCAGGAGCAGATTCGCTCCGGACTGGCCTGGCTGGCCCGAGCCCTGGAACTGACACCAGCGGCACCCTATACCCTTCAGGCTTCCATCGCCGCCGCCCACGCCAAGGCCGCCACCGCTTCGGATACCGACTGGGCCCGTATCGCCAGGCTATATCAGGCTCTCTATCAACGTCAGCCATCCCCGGTCATTGCCCTGAACCACGCCGTGGCGGTGGCCATGCGAGACACACCGGAGGAAGGCCTGAAGCTGCTCGACCAGTTGGCCGGCCACAAAGCCATCCAGAGTTACTACCTCTATCACGCCGCACGCGCCGATCTCTTTCGCCGTTCGGGCGATCTCGCAGGCGCCCGCACTGCTTATCAGAGAGCATTGACCCTCACGCAACAGGGGCCGGAACAACGCTACCTGAGCCGACGGCTGACGGCTCTCGACAGCGCGTGATAAAAAATTTTCCCGGGCTGTCGATTCAGCCACCTTCCGTACGACATACAGATAACCACACGCAAAAAGGGAGATTCACATGAAGTACGTGGCTCTGGTGTACTACCAGGAAAGCATCATCAACAACATGACGGAACAGGAGTGGCACGACCTCAACCAGGAGTGTATTGCCGGCGTGGAGAAGCTCACCAGTCAGGGCAAGTTTGTAACCGGCCAACCTCTGCAGCCCATCGACACGGCTACAACGGTGAGAGTCAGGGACGACGAGGTGCTGATCTCAGACGGCCCGTTTGCCGAAACCAAGGAACAACTGGCGGGTTTCTACCTGCTGGATGCCAACGACCTGAACGAGGCTCTGCAACTCGCGAGCCGTATCCCCCCTGCGCGCTTTGGCAGCATTGAAGTCAGGCCCGCGCGCGAACTTCCTCCCAAGGACTGATACCAGGAGATTCAACATGACGTATGTCGACGGATTTGTAGCGGCGGTCCCTACCGCCAACAAAGAGCAATACATCAAACACGCCAGCGATGCGGCCGTGGTGTTCAAGGATCACGGCGCCCTCAAACTGGTGGAGTGCTGGGGTGACGATGTGCCCGACGGCGAGGTCACATCGTTCCCCATGGCGGTGAAGTGCAAGCCCGATGAGACGGTGGTGTTTTCCTGGATACTCTGGCCCTCACGCGAGGCCCGGAACAGGGGCATGCCAAAAGTGATGGAAGACCCCCGTATCCAGGCGGATGTAAATCCCATGCCCTTCGATGGGAAACGCCTCATTTATGGCGGATTTGAAACGGTTGTGGACGAGTAGTCTACCCCAGCCGTTTCAACGCGTTCTCGATGGCCCCCGCCCAGCCATCCGGAGTCTCTTCCCTGAACCCGGACGTGCCAGTATATGCACTGGAGATAACCACGTCCGGTGTCAGGGTACCCAGCAACCTCACGCTGCGAGCCAGCTCTTCCCTGTCGCTGACACCCTTGATGTAACCCGCCTGCCACTCACCGGACTCCGACAGGAACAGGGTATCGCCGGTGAAGAGATAACGTTTCCCACTCGGAGACAACACCTGAAAACAGGTGCTTCCGGGTGTGTGCCCTGGCGTCGGGATCACCTCAATGTTGTTCAGTATGGTTTCACGATGATCAAACAGAACGTCGGGATCGCGAATCTTGGCGAACACCTCCCGCTCTCGGACATGACCGCCAAGAGTGGCACCAAAGCGTTGATGGATCGTCACCAGCGTCTCCCCCAATTCGTCCTGATGACTAAGGAGTTGATGGGCGACACCACCAAGCTCTGCCATTCTATCAATCTCGTGATGATGGCCTGTGTTGTAGAACAATACGTTGCCGTCGTCCCGGGTCAGTAGATAGGCGTGGGTTGTCAGCCCCGGAAACGGACTTTCAACATCCGTTTCCCACAAATCAGTCTGGATCTGTCTCATCGCTTCCTCCTGTTGTTGTGTCAGGTTCGACAGCAGCTTAAAACCTGAAGTAAGCTTGAGGTCAACAAATCCAGCGATTGGAGTTGGCTATGGTGAGCATAGAAAACGGAGAAATTAAAACAGCCCTGAGCGTTGGCGAGGTTGCTGAGCGCAGTGGAGTCGCAGTCTCAGCCATACACTTCTATGAGAAGAAAGGACTGATCGACAGCTGGCGCAATGCCGGAAACCAGCGACGCTTCCATCGGGGCGTGTTGCGTCGGATCGCCGTTATCAAAGTAGCGCAACGGCTTGGCATTCCGTTGTCGGAGATCGGCGAAACCCTGGCAACCCTGCCGACCGACCGCACCGTGACATCCCACGACTGGCAGCGGCTCTCCGAGCAATGGAAGTCCGATCTGAATCACCGCATAGAGTTACTGGTCGGACTTCGGGATCAACTCACAAGCTGCATCGGCTGCGGCTGCCTGTCCATTGACGCCTGCCGGCTACGCAATCCCTGGGACGAGCTTGGCGATGAAGGCCCTGGCGCGAGATTGCTGGATAAAAACGAGTAGCCGATGGGCAGGGCTAGAGAGAAACCTTACCCCGCAGTGCCTTGGTTTTACCTTTCCGGGTCTTTTTGTCCACGCGCCGACGCTGTGATCCCTTGGTGGGGCGCGTGGGTCGGCGAGCTTTCTGCTGCTTTACCGCGTCCTGAATCAAGGCTTTCAGGCGTTCAAGGGCGTCTTCCTTGTTCAGCTCCAGGGTGCGAAATTTCTGCGCCTTGATGACAATCACACCTTCCTTGCTAATGCGCTGATCGGACAGTCGCATCAACCGCTCTTTATAGAACGGTGGCAAACTGGAGTTGAGGACGTCGAAGCGCAGGTGAACGGCGGAGGCTACCTTGTTGACGTTTTGGCCACCGGCGCCCTGGGCCCGGATCTGGGTAAGCTCGATCTCCCAGTCCCCCAGTTCCACCGCATTGGAAATTTTCAGCATGACAGGCCCGTTTTCTCGATAGATTCACGCAGGCTGGCATCCAGCTCATCAACGTCCAGGCTTTGCTCGCTAATGACTTCGAGACGGGACAGTTCTCGTGGTTCGCACTCAGATACCGACAGCGCGCCGTCCGCCATATTGATCGTCCGCCAGCCATCACTGGTTTGAGCCACAGCCTTGAACCGGACAAAACGGCTATCGAGCGATAATGCCAGCAGAGCGGTTTCTGAAAAGACCGTGTCTGGATGGACACGCCAGCCCACGCTGAAATGCCCCTGCCCACGGTTGCTGACCCGCTGCCACGGTTCGTCCTGGATATCGGGAACCGGCGAGGCTTCCGAAGAGGCATGGTGATGATGCGCGTGGGGCGTACTGACCTCGGAGAGCGCGGTCTCCCCGTCGAGCCAGACGGATTCCAACCGGCCTTGCCGGGTGTGGAAAACAGCCGTCTTTTCCGGCTGCAGCTCGGCCACCCAATGATCAAACCGGTCAACCTGCTCCGGTGTGCAAAGGTCGGTTTTATTGGCGATCACAATATCAGCTGCCGCAACCTGATCCTGAAACTGTACGTTTTCCAGAACCTTTTGCTCCTCAAGCCTTCTCGGGTCGACCAGGCAAAGCACGGGGCCCAGTTGAAGCACATCCTGATAATGCTCTCCCGTCAGGGTTTCAATAATCTGGGAGGGATGCCCAAGGCCCGTGGGTTCAATCAGCAACCGGTCTGGGCGGGCTTTATGAATCAACTGGTTGAGTCCGATT
Organism: Marinobacter sp. Hex_13; assembly: GCF_001566815.1. Classification (NCBI taxonomy): domain Bacteria; kingdom Pseudomonadati; phylum Pseudomonadota; class Gammaproteobacteria; order Pseudomonadales; family Marinobacteraceae; genus Marinobacter; species Marinobacter sp. Hex_13. The sequence goes on along the minus strand of NZ_LSMM01000001.1, from coordinate 204,973 downwards.
TGCATCGGTAACCCGGCCACGCAACACATGCAGCCTCCTGGCACTTCCCGCACGAAAGCACCTTCGGTTTCCAGCAAGGCGCCATCAATGCCCACTTCGCCAAACTCATTCACCAGAACCGCCCACACCTCCCCTTCCGGCTTTTTTTTCAGCAGGTCCAGTATGGCGGTGGTCTTTCCCACGCCCAGAAAGCCGAGCACCAGATTGGTGGGTATTGGTGAAGTCATAGATCGCCCGTGTCGTTCATTGAAAAGGTCGGCAGAACATAGTGTTATAACATAACACTGTAGTATTCCCCTAATACCCGCTGCGATTCGCCCGCTGATACTGTATTCAGGCTACCACCAACAAGCACAAGGAGACGGGTATGAACGGTAAAAAAATACTGATGATCACAGGTGATTTCACCGAGGACTACGAAACCATGGTGCCCTTTCAGGCACTTCAGGCCGTTGGCCACACGGTGCATGCGGTCTGCCCTGACAAAAAGTCAGGAGACACCGTGGCCACGGCCATCCACGACTTCGAAGGCGACCAGACCTACACCGAAAAGCCGGGCCATCGTTTCGCCCTGAACGCCGATTTCGCCGGACTCAACCCCGCGGATTATGACGCGCTTGTCGTACCCGGTGGTCGCGCCCCGGAATACCTACGCCTGAACGACGACGTCAAGAAACTGGTCCGCCACTTCTTTGAAACCGAAAAACCGGTGGCGGCCATTTGTCACGGCGCACAACTGCTGGCCGCGGCCGGTGTGCTCGAAGGCCGCGAATGCTCTGCCTACCCGGCGTGCCAACCGGAAGTGGAGCTGGCGGGAGGCCGCTTCGCCGCCATCGACGTTGACGCCGCGGTCACCGATGGTAATCTGGTGACAGCACCGGCATGGCCAGCGCATCCGCAGTGGCTGGCACAGTTTTTCAAACTGCTGGACAAGTGACGGAAACGGGGCTGCCAATGCAGCCCCGGATTCACGAGGACCACACCATGTGTAAACTCTTCGTCCACGCGGATTCCGAACTCTGGATCAGCCGCACCCATTCCCTGCGCATCGACGGCATGGTCACCAGTATTCGCATGGAGAACGCGTTCTGGAACGCACTCACAGAAATCGCGGCCCGGGACGGCATGAACCTGCCCCAGATGATCACCAGGCTTTATCACGAATCCATCGATGCCGGGCATGACCTGGGCAACTTCACCTCCTTTTTGCGGGTCTGTGCCATGCGATACGTCGCCCTGCAACTCAGCGGCGATATTCCCCGCGACACCCAGATACCCATCGCCTCCCTGGATGCCGACAAGATCCTCGCCAGGAACATGGACCAGAAGCCTCCCAGCGAAGCCACGCACTAAATCCGCGAATATGAGGGGTCTTTTACCAATTTCAGGTAAGATGCCCCCATACACGCCGGTCGACATCCGATGACCCGCCAGGCCCAACCAGCCGACCGAAAGGATCTATGAAGATACCCAAACGATTGCAGCCCCTTGTCGATGACGGCATGGTGGACGAAGTGCTCTACCAGTTGATGAGCGGCAAGGAGGCCCAGGTGTTCGTAGTGCGCTGCGGTGACAGTGTTCGCTGCGCCAAGGTGTACAAGGAGGCTCAGAAACGTAGCTTCAAACAGGCCGTTCAATACCAGGAAGGCCGTAAGGTTCGTAACAGCCGTCGCGCCCGCGCCATGGGCAAGAAAACCCGCTACGGGCAAAAGGAACAGGAAGACGCCTGGCTGAACGCCGAGGTGGACGCCCTTTATCGTTTGGCAGGCGCGGGCGTGCGAGTACCAGAACCGTTTGGGTTCGTGGATGGCGTGCTGCTGATGGAGATGATTGCCGACGAAGACGGCAAAGCAGCGCCACGGCTGGACGATGTCACACTCACGCCGGAGCAGGCCCGGGATTTTCACAGCAAAGTCATTGCTGACGTGGTGCGCATGCTCAGCGCCGGCCTGATCCATGGCGACCTGTCAGAGTTCAATGTACTGGTCGATGCCACTGGCCCGGTCATCATCGACCTGCCGCAGGCGGTTAATGCTTCTGGCAACAACAGCGCGGAAAGAATGCTGGAACGGGACGTGGACAACATGCGCCGTTATTTTGGCCGCTTCGCCCCTGAACTGTTGAACACGGATTATGGCAAGGAAATCTGGGCGCTCTATGAGTCCGGCGACCTGCACCCCGACAGCCGGCTGACCGGGTGTTTCGAGCACGACACGGAAAGCGCGGATGTGGACGAGCTGATGGCGGTTATTGATGCCGCGAAAGAGGAAGAGCGCGAACGTCTGGAACGCCTGAGGGATGCCGAGGCCGGCGACGACTAACCGGCCTTCCCCACGAACCGGGCTGCCATACGGTCTGACAACATCAGGTGGGCCAGCGCCGGGTACGGCAGGTAATGACTAAGCAGGAACAGTACTCCCGAGGAATCCAGCCCGGCAGACAGGCCCACATAGGCACCCCAGGCCACGAACAGTGCGCCGAGAAAGCCGCCATAGGCCCACAGCACGCGCCCGCGCTCTTCACTGGTCGGCACCCGTTTCAATACCCGGGCCACCGACCAGCCGATGTAGGCCGCAATCAATGCTGCGATCACCACGGAAACCACCACCCCTGTCAGCCCGAACAGGAAGCGCGCCAGATAGTTGGTGAGAAAAAACAGAACAACGGCGCTGACGGCGACAATAGTTACCCGCGAACGCTTCAGATCTTCCATACACAGAATCCCGGTCGGTTACATCACAAGGTCTGCACTGTTTTAACATTCCGGGCGCGCAGAAGCGACTTTGCTTCCTGAATCTGTTGTGTGCTTTCTGCATGAATGGCCAATACGTAATGGCCCTTGCGCAATGCTGACTGTGCCTTCATCAGATAGGGTGTATGGTCCGGGCGGATTGTTATGCCCCCTGCGAGCAATAGCCCGAGCATCAAACCAAGCGCGGTGAGCGCAGACGCTGAAACCACCGTATTCTGCGAAATAAAGCCAATGCCAAGGGCATTCAGTATCACATAGACGACAAAACCCGACACGGCACCGCCGACACTCAGACCCACATGGGAACGCACAAGCGTCTGCCAGATACCCTGGTCTTCAGGTTCAAGTTCTTTTCCCTGGCGCCGGTCCGCGGGGCTCAGCACGGATACCTGATCATTGGTCAGGCTGGTCTCGTTGCACAATGCTTTTGCCGTTCCATTGGCATCTGACTCTGTCTCGAAAACGGCAGCCACTTTGTGGCTTTCGTGCTCACCGGTCAAACTCATTGAGGGTTTCATGACAATACCTCCTGAGTCTTTCAGCGAATGGATGGGGCTTTTGCTGTGGAGCATCGCCCCTCTATCCACAAACATACAACACACATACCTGTATTTCGAATGACCATCCAGCAATAAGGCCCTCGGAGGGCCCGCTCTACCAGGCCAGCCAGATCACGTGGCGTGCGCCCTTGCCCGGTCGCAAAGCCCTGACCGTAACCGGCTCTACGGAGAAGCCCGCGCGGCGCAGCCTTTCGGTGAATGCATGCTCCGGGCCGGCGGACCAATAGGCCAGTACGCCGTCGGGGCTAAGAGACTTCTGGGCAGCTGCAATACCGTCCGGGGAGTAAATCCAGTTATTCTCCTTGCGGGTGAGCCCTTCCGGGCCGTTGTCCACATCCAGCAGGATGGCATCCCAGTTGCCATCGCCTTCTCTCAGCAACTCCGCCACATCGCCCACATGAACACTGGCACGAGCATCGTTCAGTGGATACCCGGCGGCAGCGCCCAGCGGCCCCCGGTTCCAGTCCTCGACCTCGGGTACGAGCTCCGCCACGGTTACCCTGGCATCCTCTGCCAGAGCCGACAACGCCGCAGCCAACGTGAACCCCATGCCCAGCCCACCAATCAATACCCGGGGCCCAGCCACGCCGCCGATACGCTCGCAGGCGAGCGTGGCCAGCGCGTCCTCCGAGCCATGCAGGCGGCTGTTCATCAGCTCACCGGTGGTACCGGCAATCTTGATAGAGAACTCATCATTGCGTTGCAGCAGTCGCAACCGGGTCCCGTTACCGGGAATCGTCGCTGTACCGATTTCCTGGAAGCGGCCCATCTATTTTTTAACCCACTGGCCATCCTTCAGGATGTACTGCCCGGATGGTGTTCTTTCCAGTGCTTTCTGGCCGGCCACCGTTTCCACCTGGGTGACAGGAATATCGTGTTTCTCCGCAATGCGGGCGTATTCATCCCGACGTGCCTGGTTGATGGCGTCGACAATTCCCTGGGCGTTTCCGCTTGCCTTGACCACATCCAGATAACCCGTTGGGGTTTCCCCTACCAGCCCTTGCTGTTTGGCGGTATCCAGCTGGTTTTTGGCCTCTTGCAGCCCCATGGCCGCGGCCGGTAGTGCCAGGCAAAGCACGAGGAAAAACGCACCGAGTTTGGAAAACCGTTTCATGAGTGACTCCCTGGATTCAGAATTGACCATCAGAACAACCCCTTCTCGCCGAAGAGTTCATCCACCTCTTCATCCACCTTCACGTAGATTTCATGCTGGATCTTGACGTTCAGGTTCACGGTGATGGGCTCCTTGGGCGCCTCCATTCTGACCGTAGGCGTGCAGGCTGCCATACCCAGGGCCAGTGCCAGCAGCACCAGCGTGTAACCACCTTTTCCGGACAAACCGCCCGGCCCAAATGCGACCATATTCCTTACTCCTGATTGTTTCCCGCCCCGGTGGATTGACGTTGCGCGTCCCGCTCCCGTATCAGGTTGCGCACTTTTTCTGTCACGGCTTCATTGACCCGGCCACTCAGTTGCAGGCTGGTCAGCAACGCTGGAATGTCCTCTTCCAGATTGATATTCAGGACAATGGGATGACCATCTCGTACTTCAGGGCTGCTACCTTCCAACCGCAATCCCAGCATAAGGGTACCATCCTGAGCGTAGTCTATCGTGCTGTTGAGAACCGAGTAGTGAAAGTTTTCCATGGCCTGGACCACCAGTGCCATCGCCTGGTTACCCTGGGCCATCCCCTTCAATCGATCGGCTGGCAGTTTCAGCGTGCCGCCAGGGGCCACCGCCTGGACCTGCCCGGCATCAATGCTCACACCCTCCGGACCAACCCGGACCGGAATGGCGCCCTGAAGCAAACCACTGCCCGCCAACCCCTCGGCGGGGTATACCTGCATCAGTTTCGCCAGCTCAATGCCGCTGAGTTCAAGGGAAATCCGCAGCGGCATGTCAGCGAGTTGCCATTCTCCGGGTGTGACCCGAACCTCACCACCCAGAAGTTCGGAAGAGGCCTGGTCCAGAACGAGGGTACCGTTGGCGATCTGATCCCGGGGTGAGCGATAGAGGCCGGCGACCCGCACATCGCGCAAGGCGATGCCAGGATTGAGGGCATCCAATACCAGGTCGGAGGTCCGAACATTTACGTGGTCATTGTCCAGGTTCAGATTCACCCTGCCGTCGAGACCGGTCCAGGCCGTCCGGTCGTACAATCCATCAAGATTATCGAAAACAAGATCTCCCTGAACGCGGAAGCCCTGAGATGGGAAGCGCGCACTCAGGGCCGCCTCGACGCGGCCGTCACTCACCTCGAGCGCCGCTGGCCACGCGGTGAACGTATCCGCCAGCGCGCGACCGCCACTTGCTCCGGCAGCGTTCATGCTCACCTCAAGCGCCGGTATCCCTTCGAACGGATAGTTCATGTCCATGTCAGCATCGACGCCGGCGTCCGACGAAAGCCTGCCGTCGATCTTCAATTCGCTGAGGGTGCCGTCCAGCTGCCCATCGAATCGCCAGGGCTGGGGAAGCAACTGGGGGTGGTGAATGGTGGCGACGGTCGCCTCAAACGGCCCCTCGACCGCAAGACGCTCCAATGCCATGGGGGCAAGCTGATACTCCCCGACCAGAGTCACACCGGCCAGGTTGACCCACAGGCCATCCAACCGGGAATCCTTACCGGGCGCGGCAATGTCGTCGAACTCGACGCGGCTTTGTTCACCGAGGGTTAGTGTTGCAGACCGCTCGCTGGCTGTACCGCTGACCGTCAGGTTTATCCGGCCATCACCTATGGTCCAGCCAGCGAGGGCCCGTTCAGCCAAGCGACCTTCGATCTTCATGGCGCTGGTGGTGAGTTGCCGTTCACCGGGTTCCAGGGGCTTTGATATTGTCAGATCGCCTTCCGCATGGACACCTTGCGGCAGAGTCAGTGCCAGTTGTTCGATCACAATGGCCTCGGGCATGGGACCATACCAGTGCCAGCTCCAGGCCAGCGACAGTTGCTTCCCCACCATGTGATAGCGCTGCCCTTCCCGGCTCTGGGTCGCAGACAAACGGTCCAGTCGCAGGCCCGCCAGCGAGACGTCACCCCATCGCCATTCAAGGTTGCTGATGCCGTTGGCCTTCCGCCAGGTCTCCCACGCCACAAGGGCGTGCAGGCCTCCCGCCATCGACAACATGACAATCAGGCTCAGAAGCAGTAGCAGGCATCGGCGTAATGTCATGAAAGCAGCCATCAATGGGTCAGTGTCCGCGCCAGTTCACCGTGTACAGGTCGTGGCGGCGATCCTTGAGGTTCTTCACGGTACCGCTGTTGCGGGCGGTAAGCAGTGTTTCCGGCCGTAGATCGGCAAAGGCGACGGTCTCCACATTCGGCGTGGTATCCGCGGCGATGCCATCACGGGCAAAGGGAAAATCACAGGGTGTCAGGATGCAACTCTGGCCGTACTGCAACTCCATGTTGGGCACTTTGGGCAGGTTGCCGACATTGCCGGACATGACCACGAACAGCTGGTTCTCCACCGCACGGGCCTGACAACAGTACCGTACCCTCAGATAACTCTGGCGCTCATCGGTACAGAAAGGCACGAACAGGATCTGGATACCCTGGTCCACCAGATGACGCGTCAGCTCGGGAAACTCCGCATCGTAGCAAACCAGGACCCCAATGGGGCCGCAATCGGTTTCAATGGCAGTGACACGGCTGCCACCGGTGATATTCCACCAATAGGCTTCGTTCGGCGTGGGGTGAATCTTGGGCTGCGAGAACACCTGTCCGTCTCTCAGGAAGACATAGGCAACATTGCGAACCCGGCCGTCCTCTTCCTTGACCGGCGTGGAGCCACCGATAATGTTGATGTTGTGCCTCAGGGCCAGATCGCGCATCAGGTTGCGGAAAGGTTCGGCATATTCCGTCACCGCTTCGATGGCTTCCGCCGGGGTCCCTTCACGGCTTTCAATGGACAGCAATTGCAGCGTGAACAACTCCGGGAACACTACGAAATCACCTTTGTAGGTGGACACCACATCCACAAAGTACCGGACGATGTCGCTGAATTCTTCAAACGATGCCACCCGGCGCTGCTGGTACTGGACCGTGCCGATCCGAACGGTGTCGGGCATTCGCCGGCCGTATCGCTTGCGCTTGCCGTTGTCGCCGTTGCGGGCCACCTTGGGATTCCGCCAGGTCAGGTGGATACCGTAACCCAGGGAAGCGTGGTCAGCATCCAGGTAGTGCGGAATAATGCCGTGGATTTCAAAACCGTTGTGTAATTGGAACGACAGTACCGGGTCCCGCTGCTTTTTCGATTTCACCGCCTCCACGTACTCTTCCACCGATTCAAACTTCTTCAGGCGTTTGGCCAGTGTCGGTAACCTGCCCGCGAACACAACGCCCTGCAATTCCAGCGCCTGGCAGAGCGTTTTACGTTCGTTGTACAGGCGCTCACCAATCCGGTAGCCACGGCAGTCGGGGTCTACACACACCTCCATGCCGTACAGCCACTCCCCTTCCGGGTCGTGGCGCGATGCATAACCATTACCGGTAATTTCTGTCCAGTCATGGGGCGCCAATGCAACGTCTTCACCAATACGAAACGTGGCGCAATACCCCACCACGCGGTCACCCAGCATGGCGACAAACTGGCCCTCAGGAAAGGTGTTGATCTGCCCTGTCAGGGGGCCAGCGGTGTAGCCATACATCCCTGTGCCCGCGTACACCCGGCGGCTCAGGGCGATGATTCCCGGTATATCGCCAAGGGTGGCGTTTCTTACGTACAGGCGCTGTGTCTTGTCTGAAAAGGGAGGACTCATGGAAACCTCGGAAGCTGGAAGCCTAAAGGCATAGTTCGCGAAATGTCCTCGAGCCGTCAAGTGGCCTCTGCAGAAAACAAATCGAAGCAAACTTTAACCTGACAAACCGGCGCCAGGCCTTTTAGAGTAGGCCCATGTAAAACGATTAGAGGCTTTCCCATGAATCGGCGCCCAGTGCTTCCGATGCTCGCAATCCTGATGGCCGTCGGCCTCGCAGGCTGCGCCAGTAACCAGAACCTGCCTCCAACGAATGGCACCACCTGGCAGCCCCCTCACAACGCCACACCCGAGGATGCGGCGACAGCAGATCGGTTATGGCAGGTATTCGAGCGTTACGAAGGCACGCCCTATCGCTACGGTGGCGCCTCAGCCAATGGCTTCGATTGCTCTGGCTTCATCGCCACTGCCTTCGATGAAGCCCTCGGCCGTCAGTTACCCCGTACAACCTCACAGATGCTGGCATCCGGTGACGTGGTCGGGCGTGACCAGCTGCGTGCTGGCGACCTGGTGTTTTTCCGTATCAAAGGCAAGGACCAGCATGCTGGCATCTACATGGGTGGTGACAGCTTCATTCATTCCTCGACCTCCATCGGCGTTACCCGCTCGTCCCTCAACGGATACTACTGGCGGGATCGTTTCAGCCAGGCAAGACGGTTTGACTAGCCCGCCAATAGCAACACCACGCCCAGCAGATAGAGAACCATGATAACCACGCTTTCTGTGCCGATCTGACCGATACCGTGGCGCTCACGGCGGATTAATCCCATCATCAGCACGCCGGACATCAATAGGGTGAGCGCCGCCCAGAATACCGAATCCTCCGGCATGGCATGGTAGATCGACCCGTCCCGGTAGGCGATATCGGAGGCTGCAGTAAACAGCGTGTCGAACGCGTTGCCGCCAATAATACCGCTTACGGCCAAGGTCAGAGCGCCTCGGCGAACTGCGGCTATGGACGTCACCAGCTCGGGAATTGACGTACTGATCGCCGTCAACATCACGCCAACAATGGTCTGGCTCAGGTTAGCCCTGTCTGCAATCACCGTTGCCGCCGGCTCCAGCATCCAGCCTGCAATTCCCAGCACCAGCATCAGCGCCAGGAACTCTATCCAAAGCCGCAGCAGCGGCGGCATGGCTGTTACGTCGTCAGGCTCGTCTTGCCGCGTGTCCCTGGTTATTGAAGGCCGCCACATGGGCGATTCCGATGCGTCCCGCACCAGGTATATTCCGTAGATGTAGGCGCCCAGAAGAACCGGCGTGACCGGATGAACACCGAAGAACGTCACGTCCGGCAGGTGGGGCGCGAACAGGATCAACGCCAGAAGGCAAATCAGCAAGCCGTTCTGCATCATGTTCGGCACAGACGCAGCCGCATGCTCAAGATTGGCGCGACGATAAACCATATCCGCCACCGCAAGGAAAAACGTCTGGACAGCAATGCCACCCAAAGCGTTGCTCACGGCCAGTTCCGCGTTGCCGTGCCACGCTGCAGTCACCGACAGCACCGACCCACCCAGGGATGTCGATGCCCCCAGAAGCACCGCGCCCGCAGCAGCCTCTCCTATTCCAGTGCGGTCAGCGAGTTGGTCCACAACCCGTGTGATACGCGTGCCGGCCAGCGCGATAATGGCGGCACACACGAAAAACACGAGACTACCCTGAAGAAGGGTCCAGCTTCCGGGAGACGATAGCTCCACGTTAAAAATCTCCTTGGAAAAGAGAGAATGGCACCTATCTGCGCGAGCGAGGCGGAAACCACCACCAGGTAGCGACGACCACAAGCCCAAATACCGTATAGGCGGCAATGAATACCCAGGCAGGCGCATCGTAATAGAGAATCTGCTGCAGCCAATGCTCGATAAAGCTGCCGGTGTAGCCATCAATACCGGCCTTTGACCGCAGCCATATTTCCAGTGTGGTCAACGGGCAGACAATGCCAAGCCAGGCCTCTGCAACCACGATGGCAATCGCACCCAGGTGAGCCAGCCGGAACCACAAGTTGTTCACCCAGCGCCAACCCAGGCCGTTGCCCGCCAGCACCAGAACCAACCCGAACAGAACGAAGGCCACCACCAGCAGATGAATGGTCAGGACGGTATCGGCGAGAATCTGATAAACGTTGCCCATGACGACTGTCTACTCTATCAAATTGCCAGGTCCCCATGATCCCGCCAGACAACATCGGTTGGCAAACGTGGACTCGCGCACGGAATGCACGATAATATCTGTAGCAAATATCTACAATCTTCTGTGGTTATGTCGGCGCCCCAAGCGCGCCCGCGATAAACGGAATTACAAACGCTATGGACCCAGCACCCGGAAATCATCTCCAAGCCGTCAAAATAGAACTTAACCGCCTTGAGACCTACCGGCGGCGCACCTATCTTGGCGTTCTGGCCCTGACCGTGGCTATCATGATGCTCAGTTGGGCCTTCCGGGAACAGGGCGACCCGTTCATTACCATCGCCTACCCTGTTTTTTCTGTCATTCTCACCATTCTTGGCTTCGCATTCTGGCGCCGATCCTTGCAGCTCAGAACCATGGAAATCACCCTCGTTGCCGTGGTCGGTACGATGATACTCAGCCGCCTCGCATGGCATTTTGCGGTTGGCGACCCGCTCGGCGAACACCTTCTTTTGCTCACGGGCGGGCACTACTGGGCAGTGGGTATCATGATCGTTGGCGGTTTTATTGCGCTTGGTTTTCGGGGCGGCATGGTGACAGGTGTCGCGACCTTGCTGTTTTCGGGCGCGCTGACCACTCAGGAAGTCTCTCAATGCTTCCTGGCAGCAGGCGATCACTGTCAAAACTGGGTATACCTGCTGCGCATCCATCTGTTCCTCACCGTTCTGTTGGTGCTTACCAGCGCCGGAACGCTGCTGCGTGAACGCTCCTGGAGTGCCTTTGCGCGAGCTGAAACCCTGCACCATTGGGCGAACACAGATCCGCTATGCGGCCTGGCAAACCGCCGGGGTGCTGACCGTTTCCTGTCTGCCGAAGCCGCCCAGGCAGACCGATACCAGCGCCCTCTGACCATCATTCTGATTGATATTGACGAATTCAAGAGCATCAACGATGACTACGGCCACGAAGTTGGTGATGCGGTGATTCGCGAATTTGCCGCTATCCTTTCCAAAACCGTTCGTGAAGTGGACCTCGCCGCTCGCTGGGGCGGAGACGAATTCCTCGTCGCCACACCGGGCGTGGACCTTCGCAGCGCCCGCCACGCCGCACAACGCTGCCGCCGCGCCATTGAAAGGGCACCCATCGCGGGTGTCTCCGTGACTGCCACCGTCGGTATTGCCGAGTACCTGCCTGGACAGGGCATCGAGGATGCCATCAGCCGGGCCGACGCCATGCTATACCGCGCCAAGGCCGCTGGCCGAAACCGGGTGATTACGGAGGCCTGCGAACTGGCCTGAACGCTACGCGAGCATCCCTGCCGTTTTTGGACGACTTGATGTCGTATTGGATTTACCACCCGTGACCGATCCGGGCCACATTGAATCAAGGCCGCGCACGCGGCTGCCATTGTGGGTAAAGGGGGATCGAGATGGCACAACTACCGAAACGTGCAAAAGTCGTCATCATTGGCCAGGGCGGTATCGTTGGCTCATCGGTCGCCCACCACCTGATCGAACAGGGCTGGGATGACATCGTCGGGCTGGAAAAATCCGCCATTCCCTCGGACATCGGCTCTACCTCCCATGCCTCGGACTTCTGCTTCACCACCTCCCACGACAAGCTGAATATCTACACCACCAAGTACAGCCAGGCGTTCTATGAAAAGCGCGGCAACTATGTGAAATGCGGCGGCATGGAAGTGGCTCGCGCTGATGACGACGAGCGCATGGACGAACTCCGCCGCAAGGTCGGTTCCGGCAAGGCGTTCGGCACCAACGTCAGTATGATTTCACCGAAACAGGCGAAAGAACTGTTTCCCCTGCTGAACGAAGACTGTATCCAGGGCGCCATGTGGGACCCGGACGCGGGGCTGGTGGTGCCCCGCTCCCAGAGCGTTGCAGGCGATCTGGTTGAAGAGGCGGTCGCTACCGGAAAATTGCAGGCCTTTGCCTACACACCGGCCATCCGCATCGACGTACAGGACGGCCAGGTACGGGGCGTTGAAACCCACAAGGGCTATATCGAAACCGAGTACGTGGTGCTGTCCATGGGCATCTGGGGGCCCCTGATGGCCAACACCGCCAACTCGCCCCTGCCGCTGATGCCACTGGAACACCCGCTGCTGTTCTTCGGCCCTTACGAGGAACTGGCCGGCACCGGTAAGCAGATTGTCTATCCCTTGTTCCGCGACCAGGGCAACTCCGCCTACGTGCGGGATACTGGCGACCCTACCACCACCGAGGGTGGCCGCATTGAGTGGGGCTATTACGAAGCGGAAGATCCCCGACTGGTCTACCCCGCGGCCATTTCCGAGCCCGGCGAGGCGCGGATGTCGCCATCCATGCGAGATCTGACGTTGGATCAGGTTATGGACGCCTACGAAAAAGCCATCGAAATGACGCCGATCCTTGGCGAACTGGGCTGGGAGGAAAAGCACTCCTTTAACGGCCTGCTGTCGGTCACACCCGACGGCGGATCACTGATGGGGGAATCCCCGGAAGTGCGCAACCTCTGGTTCTGTGAAGCGGTCTGGGTCAAGGATGGCCCCGGTGCAGGCAAAATCCTGGCGGACTGGATGACCCATGGCTCTCCGGAGATGGACCCCCACAGCATCGACATCGCCCGCCACTATCCGCTGCAGAAAACCCCGGACTACGTTTACAACCGATGCTACGAAACCGCCAAAAAAATCTACACCCCGGCGGTGCATCCCCGCGAGCCCTACATGACCGGTCGTAAGATGCGAACCAGCCCCTTCTATCTGCGGGAAGTCGAGCTGGGTGCCTACTTCATGGAAGCCGCCGGCTGGGAGCGGGCTCACGGCTACGCCGCGAACGAGTCCACTTTGCTGGCGAAATACCGCGACCGCATTCCGGTACGGGAACATGAATGGGACGCCCGGCATTTCTGGGAAGTGTCCAACGCCGAGCAACTGGAAATGAGCGAATCGGTGGGCATGATCAACCTGTCCCACTTCGCTATTTTCGACATCTCCGGAGACGACGCCGAAACTCTGCTGGAGTATCTGTCCGTCGCCAAGGTGGGCGGTACCATCCCTCATGGCAAGGGTGTTTATACTCACTTTCTGGATGCCCGTGGCGGCATCCGCTCAGACCTGACCATCATCCGGCGGGGCGACAACGATTATCGGGTGGTCTGCGGCGGCGACACTGGCCATCGGGACCATTGCTGGATCAAACGCATCGCACGGGAAAAAGGCCTGAACAATATCCGCCTGCAGGACCGCACCGATGAGCTGGCCACCCTGGGGCTTTGGGGGCCGAAGGCGCGGGAAACGCTGGCACAGTTCGTCACCAACCCTGACGAGCTGTCGGCAGAGAATTTCCCATTTGCCACCGCCCGGGAACTGAATGTCCAGGGCGTTCCGGTGTGGGCATTCCGGATATCCTATGTGGGCGAACAGGGCTGGGAGCTCTACTTCCCGTTCAGCTATGGCCTGCGAATCTGGGATCTGCTGTACGACGCTGGCGTTACGCCGGTTGGCATCGAAACCTACGCCAACACGCGCCGTCTGGAGAAGAGCCTGCGGCTGCAGAACGTAGACCTCGAAACGGAGTACAACCTTTACGAAGCCGGACTCCAGCGACCCAAGGTCAAGGAGGCAGACTTCCATGGCAAGGCCGCCTACCTGGAACAACGAAGCTGGTCACAGCAGGCCGCGTACCTGTGCACCATGACCATGACGGAACATCGGGATGCCAACGGGGTATTGCGCTACCCGGTTGGCCAGTGGCCGATCCTCGACCCGCAAACCGGAGAAGTGCTGGTGGACAGTCACGGCCGCCGCTCCTACAACACCAGCGTGGTGTGGGGGCCGTCAGTGGGCAAGATCATCCTGCTGGGGTACATTCCCGTGGAGTATGCTCAGGAGGGCCGGGAACTGACTCTGGAATACTTCCAGGAGCACTACCCCATCCGTATCGAAGCCGTCGGCTACCGGGCGCTGTTTGATCCGGACAACGAGCGGGTCAAGTCCTGAACGCTGTCGTTCAGCCAACACTGGCGGTCAGCACTCGATGATGTTGACCGCCAGCCCGCCTCTTGAAGTTTCCTTGTACTTGTCCAGCATATCGCGACCGGTTTCCCGCATGGTGTGCAGCACCTTGTCGAGGGACACAAAATGCTTGCCGTCTCCTCGCAAAGCCATAATGGCTGCGTCGATGGCTTTCACCGATGCCATGGCATTACGCTCGATACAGGGAATTTGCACCAACCCACCAATGGGGTCACAGGTCATCCCCAAATGGTGCTCCATACCAATCTCGGCCGCGTTCTCAACCTGTTCTGGTGAGCCGCCTGTCGCTGCAGCCAGGCCGGCAGCAGCCATCGCACAGGCCGATCCCACTTCGCCCTGACAACCCACTTCCGCCCCTGAAATGGACGCGTTTTCTTTGAACAGAACGCCAATTGCCGCCGCTGTCAGCATAAAGCGGACAACGCCGTCTTCATCCGCCTGGGGGCAGAACTCCCAGTAGTAGTGCAGCACCGCAGGAATAATGCCGGCGGCGCCGTTGGTCGGTGCAGTCACAATCCGACCGCCGGCCGCGTTCTCTTCATTGACGGCGAGGGCATAGAGATTCACCCAGTCGAGCGCGCTCAACGACGGCGATATCAGGTCCACTCGCGTTTTATCCATCAGCGAGCGATACAGCGACGCAGCCCTGCGCCGAACCTTGAGGCCTCCGGGCAACTCCCCTTCATGGCGGATACCGTTTTGCACACACTCACGCATCACCCGCCAGAGCTCGAGAATGCCCGTTCGAATGTCATCGGCCGTACGCCAGGCCTGCTCATTGGCCAACATTATGTCGGCGATGGTGAGCTCGTGTTCCTGGCAAAGGGCCAACAGGGTTTTCCCGCTGTTGAAGGGATAAGGCAAGGGCGTGTCGTCTGCGCGGATTTCCAGGCTGCCATCGGCGTTCGCCGCCACCACAAAACCACCGCCGACCGAGTAATAGGTATGCTCACACAGGCACTGCCCGTGCTCGTCAAATGCCTGACAGACCATGCCGTTGGGGTGTTCTGGCAGGGATTTCCGTCGGTAATACACGATATCGGTACTCTCGCGGAAACGAATCTGATGTTGACCAGCGAGGCTGAGTGTTCCTGTGCTTCGAATACGCTCAAGCCGCCCCGGCATTTGCTCCGGATCAATCCGGGCCGGTTGCTCGCCTTCCAGCCCCATCATCACAGCCGGTCCAGTACCATGCCCCTTGCCGGTAGCACCTAAAGAGCCATACAGGGATACCTTTAGTCGATGCACGGAAGCCAGCAGACATTCATCGTCCAGGCCACCTGCAAACCGGCGCGCGGCCTCCATGGGCCCGACGGTATGGGAACTGGACGGGCCAATGCCTGCCTTGAACAGCTCAAACAGACTGACAGCCACTTTTCAGCCTCCTACCTTGGGGTGTGCTTCAAGGATAGCGCCTTCAACGATCCGCCGCCTGCTTGCTGACGACATTCGAACGATGGTTTACGACAGCTCTGATCAACCAGAATAGTGGCATAAACGTCGCTTCTGGATCATTCCGCAAACTCCCGTGTCGGTTGTGGACCATTCGCTACCGGGCCGCCAGCATAGAATGAGATCACATTGGAACTGATCACTTATTGCACTATCAAAAGGCAACAACTAGTGTTCAGGTTGAGGTAATACAATTGGTGTGACAGCCAGACATTGCCGCGACAGGCCCAGGCGGGGCAAGGGGGTTTACCATGACCGCTGACACAGGCTCACACACAGACAGGCCCGCCCAAGAGCCCTATCGGGTCGGCTTTCTGCTGATCGATAATTTCACCCTGATTGCCCTCGCCACGGCCGTTGAGCCACTGCGCATGGCCAACCAATTGGCCGGTACTGAACTCTATTCCTGGAAGCTTCTTACCGCCGAAGGCGAACCTGCCCGTGCCAGCGATGGCATTACCATGCTGCCCGACGGGTCGATCCAGGAAGAGCACCGGTTTGACCTGGTGATCGTGGTGGCCGGTATTGATGTTACCCGGAGTTTTTCCCGCAAAGAGGTCGTCTGGTTGAAGCAGATGGCGCGTCGCCACGTCCTCCTTGGGGCGGTCTGCACTGGCCCCTATGTCCTGGCCAGCGCAGGCCTTCTCGACGGTCATGCCTGTAGCGCCCATTGGGAATGCCTGGAGGCCATGCAGGAGGGTTTCCCACGGGTACAGACCAACAACCGCCTGTTCACCGTCGAGCGGGAACGCATGACCTGTACCGGTGGTACCGTCCCCATGCACATGATGCTCAGCTTTCTGGCAAGGCGTCACGGCCAGGAGCTCAGTAATGCAATATCCCACATGTTTGTGTGCGACCGGGTGCGCGAGGAAAGTGAACAGCAACCGATGCCCATGCACCCGCGACTGGCGTGCGCCCAACCCAAACTGGCGGAGGCGGCCCAGTTGATGGAGGCCAATATCGAAGAGCCCATCGAACTGAAGGAGCTGGCAACACTGGCCGGCATTTCGCGGCGGCAACTGGAACGGTTGTTCCTCAAGCACACGGGCTGCACGCCTTCGCGCTATTACCTGCGGGTGCGCCTTAACCGGGCACGCCGATTGCTCAAGCAGACATCCTGCTCGATTGTGGAAATCGCCTCCATGTGTGGGTTCGTGTCCGCCACCCACTTCAGCCGATGCTATCGCAAGACCATGGGGCGAGCGCCCAAACACGAGCGAATGGAAATTTATTCCCAGGGCTCTTCCAGCGCGGTTTTTACCGATTCCATGGCCAGCCTGCCGTCTTCCTCTCTGCAGGCATTGAGGCGCGCCCGGTCTGAGCCGACCTATGGCATTTTCGAGAACACCGGGTCAGGTTAACCCCACCACCAGGCCGTTTTCATCCAGAGCAATGTCCAGTGCCGCGGGATGGCGTGGCAAACCGGGCATGGTCATGATGTCACCACACACCGCCACCACAAAGCCGGCGCCGGCCGCCAGGCGCACTTCCCTTACCGGAAGCATATGGCCGGACGGCGCTCCCTTCACCGACGAGTCCGCCGAAAAGCTGTACTGAGTCTTGGCAATACATACTGGCAGGTGGCCAAACCCCAGGCTTTCGTATTCCTCCAGCTGCCGCTTCGCCACCGTGGTGAATTCCACGCTACCGGCGTGGTAAATGCGCGTGGCGATGGTGCGGATTTTATCCGCCAGCGGCAGGCCGTCTTCATAGAGAAAGTTCACCTCAGGTGTGCCTTCGTCCATCTGATCAAGCACCGCCTGGGCCAGTTCGGTGGCACCCTCACCACCCATAGCCCAGTGGTCGGCAGGCACAGCACGCACACCCAGCGACTCACTGATGGACTGCACCAGCGACATTTCCTCCTCGGTATCGTCTGGGAAACGGTTGATGCACACCACTGGCGTCAGTCCGAACTGCTGCAGATTACGAACGTGTCGCTCCAGGTTGGCGGCACCGGCCCTCAAAGCAGCAAGGTCGGGAACGGAGAGCTGGCTGCGAGGGACCCCACCCTGCATCTTGAGTGCTCTAATGGTACAGACAACCACGGCGGCGTCTGGCCGCAAGCCTGTTTGCCGGCACTTGATATCTATGAACTTTTCCGCCCCCAGGTCGGCGCCAAATCCCGCCTCGGTGACGACCACATCGTTCAGTGCCAGAGCCGCACGGGTGGCGGTCACGGAGTTGCAGCCATGGGCGATATTGGCAAACGGCCCACCGTGGATAAACACCGGGTTGTGCTCCAAACTCTGGACCAGATTAGGCTGCAGCGCTTCTTTCAGAAGCACGGTTAACGACCCTTCCACACCCAGGTCACGAACGGTCACCGGAGTCATATCAGAGCGCCTGCCGATAATGATATTGCCCAGCCGCTGCTTGAGGTCCGCCCGACCGTCCGCCAGGCACAGGATCGCCATGATCTCGGAGGACACCGTAATATCGAACCCGGTTTCCCGGGGCACGCCATGGGCCGCACCACCAAGTCCGCACACCATGTTGCGCAGGGATCGGTCGGTAAGATCCATCACCCTCCGCCAGCTCACATAACGAGGGTCCAGGCCAGTTTCATTACCCCAGTGAATGTGGTTGTCGATCAACGACGCCAGCAGATTATGGGCCGTGGTGATGGCGTGGAAGTCACCGTTGAAATGCAGATTGATGTCTTCCATCGGAATCACCTGCGCGCGGCCACCGCCGGCTGCGCCCCCTTTCATGCCGAAACAGGGGCCCAGGGAGGGCTCCCGCAGGCACACGGACGAACGCACGCCCAGGCGATTGAAACCGTCGTTCAATCCCACACTGGTGGTGGTCTTGCCCTCCCCCGCTGGCGTGGGCGTTATGGCGGTCACCAGTACCAGCTTGCCCCGGGGCGCACTATCAGAGGTATCCACATAGGCCATATCCAGTTTGGCCTTGTAGTGGCCGAACGGCACCAGACTCTCCCCTGGCAGACCGAAACGCTGCTGGGCCAGCAGCAGAATAGACTGAGGCTGGACCGAGCGAGCGATCTCAATGTCAGGAGTGCCCGGCGGCGGAAAGTCAGCTTCCGGTGGTGTTGCGGGTGTCAGCTTACTGTACTGAAGACTCATGGAACTGACCTCTCTGGTCCTCAATGGACCCACTGTGTTCTTGAATCCATTGCGCCGATTGGCGCAGGCCACCGAATGGGAAAAGATGAATGCCCCGTAGCAAAGTATCCGGGTTGTCCAGGCAATACTGGACAAGCGCGCGCACCATTCCGTCCGGCGACCACGCACGCAACAGTTTGGCGCTGCCAGGGCGTCGCAGCATCAGGCGGGCCGATGCTCCCACCCCGCATTGAGCCGCATAGGCAATGAGCGTTTTCACCCGCGTCGGGCCGGCCATGCCAATGTATACCGGCACCTCTTCCAGGATGCTGCCGAGGCTTTGCAGCCAGTCGATGACCACGTTGGCGTCAAAGGTGAACTGGGTGACCACCCAGAGCCGCGTGGACGTCGTGCGCGCGTATTCGCGTTTGATACCAAGGGCCTGGATGAGTGTTGCCCGGTCCGCCATGGGATGCCCGTCCGGATGGGCTGCCACACCGATACCATGGAATTGGAACTGGGCCAGCAAGCCAGATTCCAGAACGGCCAGGGTATCTGGAAAAGGGCCGGCGATCGCATCGCTGTCGCCGGCAATCAGCAATAGACGGTCAACGCCGCTTTCATTCAGTTGCGAAAGCCAGTCCCGAAGTTGCCTGCGGCTCTCGGCCATACGTGCGGGTACGTGGGGAATCGGCTGCATGCCAACGCTCAGCAGATGTCGGCATGCCCGCAGGGTATCGCTGAACTGGCCTTTTGGCAGAAAAGGCACGTAGACACAGGTGCCCCGCGGCAGCAAATCCGGCAAATGCTCCTGTGCCAGTATCTGGCGGGGTGTTGCCTCAATGGACGCCCAACGTACCAGAGCCTGCATCCGTGCGGTGGCTTCCGCGTCATGGGCACTGAACGGCTGTTTATCACTCACCAGTTTCATGAATCACGCACCCCATTGATACCTGCTTGCATCGGGCAGGCGACGGCCACCGCCGTCTGCCCCACTGCATTGCTAGTCCGCGAAGTCGATTCCCTTCGCCCGTGCCCTCTCGCGGGCGTTGGGGTTCACCGAAGGCCGGAACGGAACTTCCACCACTTCCGCCTCGACAGCCGTTGAGCCATCCGTAGCAGCGTATTCCACCGGCAGGTGGACCGTCAGGCGGGTGCCAACAGCACGCAGGTCAAACGGCACATAGGCCAAGCCAATATTGGTTTCCAGCTCAGGCGAATACCAAGGCGAGGTAACATAGCCCTCTGGCTCGCCGCCTTCTGGTCCGCTGACCAGCCAGAAGTCGTTGGCATAGTCGGTTACCTGGCCACCGCCAAAACGGATACCCACCATGATGTGGCTGAAAGGCGGTCGGCCAGCGTCCAGTTGCTCGCGGACTTTCTCGAGCTTCTGCTTACCGATGTAATCCGCGTCCTTGTTGCGAGGCACCTGATACGCCAGGTTGCACTGGAATGGCAGGGTTTCCTGATCCACATCCTGGCCCCAGGAAAGGATACCGGCAGCAATTCGGCGGTGATGCGCCGGCGCAATCACTCTCAGATTGTGGGCCTCACCGGCGGCAAGCACGGTGTACCAGAGGTCTTCGGCGTATTTGGTGGCTTCCTTGAGGTAAATCTCGTAACCCTTCTCACCGGTAAAACCGGTTTGGGAGATAATCACGTCATGACCGGCCACCTGGCCCTCCATCAAGCCATAGTACGGAATCTCCTTCACGCGCTCACCGAACAGGTCAGCCATGAGCGCCTCAGATTTGGGACCCTGGATCTGCACCGGTGCTACATCGATTTCCGCGATGGTGACGTTGAAGCCCATCCCGATGTTGACGCCCCGCAACCAGAATTCCAGGTCGCTATCGGAAAGGGAGAACCAGAACTCGTCCTCGGCAACACGAAGCAGAACCGGGTCATTGAGAATGCCGCCCTCTTCATTGCACAAGATGACGTACTTGCCACGCATAGGTTTTATCTTGGTGGCATCTCGAGTAATCACATAGTTCACGAAGCGTTCCGCGTCCGGCCCCTTTACCTGAATCTGGCGCTCTACGGCGACATTCCACATGGTGACGTCATGTATCAGCGACTCGTATTCCACCATGGCGCCGCCATCTTCCGGACGGACATAGCCCCGGGGGTGATACATACGGTTGTAAACGGTCGCCCGCCAGCATCCAGCTTCGTACGCCAGGTGCCAGTATGGCGACTTGCGTACACGGGTGGAGATCAACATCTCCACCGGCGTGGGGCCGGACTGGCGCAGGTTAATGGGAACCCGACGGTCGGACTGGTCAACACTGTCAGGCTGGCGGGCGGCGCCCGCCCGTTGCTGCGGATAATCCAGAAGTGCTTGCTCAAATTTAACGGCCATTGCTATCTCCCCCTACCGGGTTGTCGATAGCTCTAATGTGACCCTGTTTTCAGTTATCAGGTTGAACCAATACGACACTGGCACAACCAAAAACGTCAACACCACCGTGATGAATCCTGGAAGCCGCGCCAAAGTGCCAAGCATGAGATGGGGCTACAGCAACCGACAAAGCCTGCTATATTGGTCAAACCTGTCCGTGCAGATCAAGGAGTCGACGTTGACACTGACCACCCCCGCCCTTCTGTTTCCCGCCATTTCACTGTTGCTGCTGGCCTACACCAATCGCTTTCTTGTTCTGGCGCAATTGATACGCCAGCTTAAGCAAATGGATACGGAAGAAGACCATGCCCTTATCGCCCGCCAGATCAGCATGCTGCGAAAACGCATTTTGCTGACCAAACGGATGCAGGCTTACGGTGTGCTCAGCTTTTTTGTCTGCACCATGTCCATGTTTGTTCTGTTTGTGGGAGCTCAGCTTGCAGGGGCCATCGCGTTCGGCATCAGCCTGATATTACTGTCGGTCTCATTGTTGTATTCGCTGTACGAAATCGTGATTTCGACCAACGCCATCAACGTTGAGCTTGAAAACTTCGAAGCCAGGAAACGAGCCGGGGAGTAACACGCAAACGTTCAGGAAACCGGATCCGGTCTTCCTTTTTTCATCCGGTACATGGCGCTGTCTGCGTAGCGAATCAGTACTTCATGGTTGTCCCCGTGTTCGGGATAGACAGCCACACCAATACTTGGAATCAATGTCAGGGATGCCATCGGCAACTCGTAGGGTTCACTGAGAGTTGCCCGCAATTTTTCAGCAACACTGTCCGCGTCACTTGGCTGTTCAATTCCATCAAGCAGCACGATGAACTCATCGCCACCCAGCCGACCAACCGTATCTGCGGCCCGAACCCCCTGCACCAATCGGCGAGCCATTTCCTGCAAGACCTGATCTCCGACGGCGTGTCCGTAGGTATCGTTGACCTGCTTGAAATCATCCAGATCGAGGTACAGTATCGCCAGAAAGCCGACTTCCCTGGCTGCACGCGCAAGCGCTGTCTGAATCCGGTCCAGGACCAGGCTACGGTTCGGCAATTCCGTCAGCTGGTCGTACCTGGCCATATGCTCCAATTGCGCTTGCATTTGCTTACGCTCCACCGCGGCGGCAACCTGTATGCCGACAAACTCCAACAGCTCTCTGTCTTCGTCCGTGTAACACGCACTCTTTGATTGCCTTTGTACGGCAATCGCGCCGAACACACCCTGGGATGATTTCAGCGGCACACCCAGCCAGTGGTGACGTACCTCAACGTGCGAGGTATCGATCGCCTGAGGCGAGAAAGCCACGCTGCTTCCGGGCGTCAGCAACAGAGCCTTGGCGGAACGGATGACCTGTTCACAGAGAGAACCGATATCCTGAGAGAAACCGTGGGTCCCCGTCTCATGACGGTCGGCATTATAGGGAAAGTACAACTCACCGCCCTGCGTATCCACGAGCGCCACCATAAAAGCAGGCGCTGACATCAGGCCTTCCACAACCTGGTGAATTCGCCGGAACATGGCAGGCAGGCTATCCGAACTGTTCGCTGCGTCCGATATGGCATACATGGCGGCCTGCATAGCCTCGGCCCGCTTGCGCTGGGTCACGTCACGGGCGACCGCCACGCGGATCTGTTCCTTTTCAGACCAACGGGCAGACCACATGATATGGGCTGTTGAGCCATCCTTGCGGATGTAACGGTTCTCAAAGTGCGGCTTCAGCTCTCCCCGCAGGATTTCTTTGACAGCCTGACGCGTTTTCTCAAGGTCCTCCGGATGAACAAAATCCAGGATTCGCCGTCCAATCATTTCCTCCGGCAGATAACCAAATACCCGCTCACTGGCTGCGCTGACGTAGCGAACGTAGCCATCGCGATCTACAACGCAGAGTGCGTCCAGCAGCAGGTCGATAAAGCTTTCCGGCGGAATGGTGGGGCCCATGGCCTATCGGGCGCCCCAGATCCGGGCTACAGCACTATCGCTGCCCAGCAGTCCTACCACGAAACAGACGAGACTGATCACGAAAAACAGCACAATAGGTAACAAAGCGCTGAAGGTTTCCGCGAAGATTGAAAAGAAAAGCGACACCCCGGACAGAACCAGGAACAGAAAACCGACCACCAGCAGTATTTTACGATGCGACTGACGATAACCCTCGGCGCTTCCACCTTTCTCGAAAAAACAGAGAATGGGCCAGAACAGCTTTCGAAAAATGTCTTTCACTGCACGCCACCTCACCTGTTTTTGGGGCTGACAATGGCCAGTGTCACCGTTGCCTTGGAGACAAGCCTCATGTCGCCGGCCTTGCCACAGTACACCTCAGACTCTACCACGGTTAACGTGGAGCCTGCCTTGAGCACAGTGGCGACACACTCGATATGTGTCCCGCTGGCTGACCGCAGCAGCTTCAGCGAGAAATCCGATGTCAGGACCATCTGCCCGGATTTAACAGCGGAGGCACCGGCAGCACCGGCCGTATGATCCGCCACCGTAGCCTGCACCCCGAAGTGCACGAAACCGTCCTGCTGCAGATGCCGTTCCGCCAGTACCAGACGGGAGCGACATTCACCGGTTTTGATAGACACCAGTTCCAGACCAATATCTGCAACAAACGGTGCCGATGAAAAAATCCGTTCCACTTCGTTATTGTTAAGCGTGTCCACGTTGTCTCCGGAACTGTGGTTGGCAATCCAGCGGTTTATGCCTCAAAAGTATGCACTGCAAGCTCGCTACGAACCGCTTCAGGGATGGGGACCGACTTTTGAGTCTCGTAGTCGAAATGAATCAGCACGGTAACGCCACGCGCAACCAAAACACCATTTTGCCAAGCTTCCTGGATTACCTCGAAGGAAGAGTTGCCGACTTTGCCAATTCCGGACCGCACCTTAACAGGCGTGGCCCAGTAACACTGGGCTTTGAGATCAATTTCCATGCGGGCGAGAATCAGTGGCCAGCCTTTCGGCTCCAGGGAAGGATGGAATATACGGAACACCGGTGTTCTCGCCTGCTCAAACCAGACCGGGTAAACCGTGTTATTGATATGGCCAAGTGCGTCGGTGTCGCTGAATCTTGGTTCGGTTTCGTAGTGGAACATTTGACTCCCCTTACATCGTGTTAGCGGCAAAGTCTCTCGGGATTTCCGGCGAGGGGAAACCGTTCAATGATCTGATAGACAGACCCATGAGCCCCCTGTGTGCTTTCAAACAACGCGATCCCGCCCACCGAAAAGGTCCCTATAGGTTGTCGTTCCTGAGACTCAAGCAATTCGGCGACTGACCCACGCTGCCTCTTGAAACGAGCCAACGTGATATGTGGGCAGAACGGGCGTTTTTCCTGCTCAAACCCAGGCATGCACAGACTCTGGTTAAGCACCTCGTGAAGCTCAGCCAGTTTATCCGCTGGCTGAACTCCGGCCCACAGATTTTTTGGAAAGTCCGGTCGGCCGAAGCAGCCCAGGCCGCAAACGGTGAGATCAAATTGTCCAACTGGCAGGTTTCGGGCAGCATCACATACATCTGGCAACCGCTGCCTGGCCACACTACCGAGAAATACCAGCGTAAGATGCAGCTGATCCGGTCGCTGCCAGCGCGCCCCTGCAACCGGTTGCTGAATTGACACCAGACGCTGCTTCACCGAATCGGGGATTTCCAACCCGAAGAACAGACGATGTGTTTCTGGTTTATCCAACCCGCACCCCAAACCATTCCGGAAACCGACGCAGACAGTACAGCGCAATCATGTCGTAAACACCATGCCAGACCATTACCAGCAGCAGGCTGTCCGTCAGTGCATACGCTACTCCCAACACCACTCCCAACCCGGTCGCCAATAGAAAGTAGGTGAACGAAAGATAATGCACCATGCCAAACAGCACCGACGCAGCGACTATCGCAACCGCATCGTGGGTGTGTTGGGCCAGCCAACCCTGGATCGCCCCGCGGAACAGCAATTCTTCACCGACTCCTGCGAAGACTGCCAAGGCTACCAGCACCGACCAGGAATACTCGCAGGCGAAACGATGCAACTGCTCCAGTTGGGATTCCAGAGAGTCACGAAGCCGGCCCGGAAGCCAGGTCAGCATCATGATCACGACGTACGTTGCCACACTGCCGGCCACTCCCCATAGAACGACCGAGCCAAAGCTCAAACCATCGTACTGAACCGGTATACCGAACAGAAAAATCGCCAGCAGCCCCACCACACCAATGCCGGCCTGGAATCCCAATGCGGCCGTGGATGGGATCTGCGGGCGTTTTCGAGCCATGGCCACTCATCTACCTCGCTTACCAGGCGGCATAACTACCCACTCAGGGTCCTCGAATTCGCCAAGCGGCGTAATTTCGCAAAATGGCGCGGCGCTGCGGATGATTCGGGCCACTTCCGGGTTATGCTGCCCTTCCATGGCATCCCGCTGCTCTTTGCTGTCCCAACTGGCGATGGCAATCAGCACATTCGGGTCACCAATTTTCCGGTGCAGCTCTGTTCCGCGCGCGCCCGGCGCCTGCTGGATGATCTCGCTGGCACGAACCCAGGCATCGGCGTATTCCTCTGCCGTGTGCCCTTCTCGTATGCGGACCTCGAAGATGTATTTCATGAGTTCACCCTCGTTCCAAACGGCAATTTCCCAAATAACGGGCCTCTGACTCTCAGAGTAATTGTTTTGATTTTGGATCGCATCGGTAAATGCCTACAAATAAACTTGGCAATTCCGGGGACATAGGAGTAAAGTTCGTTTCGTAGGAAAGATTTAGCACAGCATTTCACGAATAAGACGCATCTCTGTTGTTTTGGTAGTTGTCCGTCCTGTTTTTGATTCCGCGCGTTTTTTGTTTCCGCACAACGCTGATCAGTCATCGTTCAAGATGGTCTGGCGGCACATTAAATTATCGATTTCAGGATTATGATTATGTCGACTACTACCGGTACTGTTAAGTTTTTCAACGAAGCAAAAGGCTTTGGTTTCATCACTCGTGAAAGCGGCCCTGACGTATTCGTTCACTACAGCGCTATTCAAGGCGGCGGATTCAAGACCCTGGCAGAAGGCCAGCAGGTTGAGTTCACCGTAACTGACGGCCAGAAAGGCCCTCAGGCAGAGAACGTTGTTGCTGTTTAAATAACAGTCAGCACGTTTGAAAAAGGCAGCTTCGGCTGCCTTTTTTTATTGCCCCTTCATAATTTCGTCATTGACCTGTCACCTACCTGACACTGCTTTGTCACCCTCAAGGATTACCGTTGCATTGTAACTCGCAATAAAGCGAGCTTATGTATTGCAAAAGGTGATTCCATGCCGTCTATGCATTCCCCCGATATGATGCTCCGCATCGAGGACATGGGAGTAACATACCCCGGCAACATCCTGGCGCTGCGGCCTACCACCGTCGAGTTCCACAAAGGTGAGTTTACGGTACTACTCGGCCTTTCGGGCGCGGGCAAATCGACCCTTCTGCGTTCACTCAATCATCTGGTGCAACCCACCACCGGCACGGTGATCTCGGCTGAGTTCGGCACCCTGAAGACCAGCAGGACGGTCCGCCGGCACCGATGTAGAACTGCCATGGTCTTCCAGCACCACCAACTCATCGAACGACATACCGCGCTCCAGAATGTACTCACAGGCCGGCTTGCCTACCACAGTACGTGGCGCAGCCTGTTTCCCCTACCGAGGGCGGAACTGGAGTACGCCTTGCGTTGCCTGGAGCGTGTTGGTCTTGGTGAAAAGGCCCTTGCGCGGGTGGATCAACTGTCTGGCGGCCAACAACAACGGGTGGGTATCGCCCGCGCCCTGGCGCAACAGCCGTCCATGATCCTCGCGGATGAGCCTGTCGCCAGTCTGGACCCCGCAACGTCCGAACGGGTACTCACACTCTTGCGCGATATCTGCCGGGAGGACGGTATCACCGCCGTAATGTCACTCCACCAGCTGGAGTACGCCCGGCGGTTTGCCGATCGCATCATCGGCCTGGCAAACGCCCGGATCGTATTCGATGCGGAACCGGCAAAGCTGGAGCAACACCATCTTGATGAGATCTACCACAGCGCGAGCGTTGCAGTTTCCGACCCCGGCAAGACCGCCGCGCAGACCTCCCACCCTCAACCATCGAACCATCCCACCAAGCAACTGGAGATCGCCCAATGAAACCGTTATTCAACCTCGTGTTAGTGCTCTGCCTGATGATGGGAATGAACATGCAGGCCTCCGCAGCAGACCCCAACCCGGATCTGCTGAAGGTCGCCCTGCTCCCCGATGAAAATGCCTCTGAACTGATCAAGCGCAACCAGCCTCTGAAAGACTACCTGGAAAGCACCCTCGGGAAAGAAGTGGAACTGATCGTCACAACGGACTATTCGTCCATGATCGAAGCCATGCGCTTCGGCCGTATCGACCTTGGCTATTTCGGCCCACTGTCCTACGTGATGGCGAAGAGTAAAAGCGACATCGAGCCTTTCGCCGCCATGATTGTAGACGGCAAACCCACGTACCGTTCCATCCTCATCGCCAATGCGGACTCGGGCGTGAAGTCCTATGACGATATCAAGGGCAAGAAAATGGCCTATGGCGATCGCGCCTCCACCTCAAGCCACCTCATCCCCAAAACGGTGCTGCTTGAATCTGCCGGACTGGAAGCAGACAGGGACTATGAAGCCCACTTCGTCGGCAGCCACGATTCCGTTGCGGTGAACGTGGCCAACGGCAACGCTGAGGCCGGCGGCCTGTCGGAAGTCATCTTCCAGCATGTCATGGACCGTGGCCTGATTGATCGCGATAACGTCCGGATTCTTGGCTACAGCGGCGAGTTCCCACAGTATCCGTGGGCCATGCGGTCAAACCTGAACCCGGACCTCAAGGCAAAGATACGCGACGCCTTCATCAGCATTAATGACAAAGAAATCCTGAACAACCTTAAGGCCGAGGGGTTTGCCGCTATCGAGGATTCCGACTACGACGTGATCCGCAAGATGGGCGGCCTGCTCAACCTTGATTTCGCGAAGATGTAAGAGGCTTTATGACTCACACGACGACGGAACCGGCGGCCCTGTCGCCGGCTCCGTCGGCTTCCGTGCTGGACGAACACGCACGGGGCTGGCGGAGCAAGCTTTGGCAGGCAGGCCTGGTACTGGCGGTGGTCTTTTTCGCCAGCTGGTACGTGGACCTGCTCGACTTCCGCACCCTTGCTAACGGCGTCCCCGCGATCGCCACCCTGTTACGAGAATCACTACCACCTGATTTCACCAATGTGATGGACTGGGTATCGCCCCTGCTGGACACACTGGCGATGAGCATCGCCGGCACCGCGATTGCGGTTTCAGCCTCCGTGCCCCTGGCCTTTCTGGCGGCCCGAAACACCACGCCCCATCCTGCTGTGTTTCGCCTGACCCGCACCCTGCTGAACGGCCTGCGTTCCGTACCGGAACTCATCATGGGCATTATTTTCGTCGCGGCCGTGGGTTTTGGCGCACTGCCAGGGGTGTTGGCCCTTGGCCTGCATTCCATCGGTATGGTCGGCAAGTTCTTCGCAGAAGCCATAGAGCATGTGGATGAAGCCCCCGTTGAGGCCGCTGATGCCTCCGGAGCCACGCGTTTGCAAGTGCTCTGGCACGCGGTTCTGCCACAGGTGCTGCCGCAGTTTGCCGATGTGTCGATCTATCGCTGGGAATACAACTTTCGCGCCTCCACCGTCATGGGCATGGTCGGTGCCGGCGGTATCGGCTTCGAGCTCATGGGGTCGTTGCGCATCATGCAGTATCAGGAAGTCAGTGCCATCCTCATTGTCATACTGCTGATGGTAACGATGGTGGACAGCCTGAGCGGTCACCTCCGTAAGACATTCAAATAAGGACAGCGAATGAAACCAAGAGTTGTCATCACCCACCGGGTCCACGACAGTATACTTGCCAGCCTGGAGCCCCACTGCGAGCTGATCACTAACCAGTCTGCCGTCACCCTGCCACCGGGTTCGGTGAGAGCTCGCGCGGCTACGGCCGATGCCATGATGGCGTTTATGCCAGATCGCGTTAGCGAGGAATTTCTGGTGGCCTGCCCCGACCTGAAAGTGATCGGCGCTGCCCTGAAGGGATTCGATAACTTTGACGTGGACGCCTGCACCCGTCACGGAGTCTGGCTGACCTTCGTGCCCGATTTGCTGACCGTGCCCACCGCCGAACTCACCGTTGGATTAACCATAGGCCTGATTCGCCAGATCCGGCCAGCAGACCAGTTCGTCCGTTCCGGAGAATTCCAGGGCTGGCAGCCTCAATTCTATGGCCTCGGCATTGAAGGCTCGACCATTGGTATTGTGGGCATGGGAGCCATCGGCAAAGCCGTGGCTACACGGCTCCAGGGCTGGGGCGCACGAGTACTGTACTCACAACCGGAAAGCCTACCGGCTGCCGAAGAAGACGCCCTGGACCTTTCCAGGTCAGAGCTTGATGACCTGCTGGCCGAATCCGACATCGTCATACTGGCCCTGGCGCTTAATGAACATACCCTGCACACGCTCAACGCTGACCGCCTGCGCCAGATGAAACGCGGTAGTTTTCTGATCAATCCCTGCCGGGGTTCCGTCGTGGACGAGGCAGCCGTTCTGCAATCGCTGACGTACGGACATCTGGGTGGCTACGCGGCGGACGTGTTTGAAATGGAAGACTGGGCCAGACCGGACCGCCCGCAGCGGATTGATCCGGCACTGCGGGCCCACCCGAACACCCTGTTCACCGCACACACGGGCTCGGCCGTCAGGGACGTGAGATTTGCCATCGAACAGCGGGCAGCCGACAACATCCTTCAGGCGCTCAGAGGCCATCAGCCCCAGGACGCGGTCAACTCACCGCTCGAACCCAAGGGAACAGTATGCTGAACCTGGTCTGGCTCAAGAGTTTTATCACCCTCGTTCAGCACCACAGTTTCCAGGCCGCCGCCAATCACCTCGGCATCGCCCAGCCCACCCTATCCCAGCACATTCAGAAACTGGAGGAGCAGCTGGACGTATTATTGATCCAACGCGGCAAGTCCGGTTGCGAACCCACCAGGGCGGCCCAGGCGCTGATGCCGCTCGCCCTAAGCATGTTACGCCTGGACCAACGCGCGCGGGAGGCGGTCACGGGAACAAGTCTGCGGGTAGGTGCCAGCTCCAACATCGGTATCTACATGCTGCAGCCTCACGTTCGCTCCTTCATGGACCGGATGACCTCTCCGCACGTGGATCTGGTGATCGACAATAACCCCGCCATCGCACGACAGCTCACCAGCGGCGAATTGGATATCGCAGTCATGGAGTGGTGGCACCCCAAGCCCGGCTTCCAGGCCCGTGACTGGAAACAGGAGCCAGTGGTGTTGATTGTGCCGCCTGGCCACCCCTGTGCCGATATGACGCAGATCAACCGGGAAGCCCTGGCAGGAATGACGCTGCTGGGCGGCGAGCCAGGGACCGGCACTGGCCGTTTATTGGCTAATTTCTTTGGCGACGACGGGCCTTTTCCGGAGGTATCGATGCAACTGGGCAGTACCGAAGCCGTAAAGCAGGCGGTCAAGGCGGGGGTGGGTATTTCGCTGGTGTTGGCGGCTTCGGTCACTGACGAAGTGCGAGCAGGCACCCTGCGAGCCATCCCCGTCAGCGATCCCGGGCTTGCCAAGGAACTGGTGGTCATCTGCCCCGAGACGATTGCCCGGCACCCACCGGTCTCCAGCTTTGTCAGCCACCTATGCCACTGAGCGAGGCCCCCTGGCAAGTTATTACCAGGGCAGTTCCTCACCATTGCTGTGCCAGAAGGAGCCCGTGTTTTCCAGGTTAAGGCCCTCGATTCTCGCCGCCAAGCCCTTTGCTGACTCCTCGGGCGTAATCAGTCCGCCGAAATTCACCATACGGGTTTGCACATAACCGGGATGGAGCTGGGCCACCGCAATGCCCTTTG
The DNA here is from genome assembly GCF_001566815.1 of Marinobacter sp. Hex_13. Lineage (NCBI taxonomy): Bacteria > Pseudomonadati > Pseudomonadota > Gammaproteobacteria > Pseudomonadales > Marinobacteraceae > Marinobacter > Marinobacter sp. Hex_13. The sequence goes on along the minus strand of NZ_LSMM01000001.1, from coordinate 173,916 downwards.
GTTTAAGGTCCATCGCCAGGGACTTGCCAAAGGCGTTCAGCGCCGCCTTGGACGCACGATAGCCATAGCGGCCGCCGGAGTCGTTGTCCGCGATGGAGCCCATCCGGCTGGTGATGTTGGCAATTTTACCGCCGTACGGTATCTGGGACACCAGCGCTTCCGCCACCCTCAATGGCGCGTAAGCGTTGATTTCCATCTGGGTACGAATGGAATCGAAATCAATGCTGCCCAGTTTTTCATCCTGCAGCAGGCCGGCATTATTGATCAGCAGGTCGATCGACTGGCCCTTCACGCCGTCAATCAATGACTGAAGTCCACTTGCCGTGGTGACGTCAACAGATTCAACGACTCGAGTCGCCACCTCCTTGAGCTCGGGGGACGCTTCCCGACATACGCCAATCACGTCACAGCCTTCACCAGCAAAGTGACGGGCCAACTCAAGGCCGATGCCGCGATTGGCCCCGGTAATCACAACGGTTCTTTGTTCAGGCATGACAGCCTCCTGTTATTGGGATAAAGGTCCGTTATACGGACTCACCACTGCAGTGTTCAACCCTCAAATTGAGAGAAAAATCGCCGGGCACTGTCGTTGGCGGGAAAGACCATCTCACCCCGTAGCTCCGCCTGATAGTTGACTCTCGCGGGCAGCCCTTCCACTATTTGGGAAAACAATAAGGCAAAGCCCGTGACGCAGAGTTCTTTCAAGGTCGTTATATTTGGCGCTGGCAGTATCGGCTGTTACCTCGGAGGCAGGCTGCTTTCTTCCGGTGTGAACGTGGTCATGGTGGGCCGAAAGACCATGCAGGAGCGCCTTCGAACCTCCCCACTGACGGTCACTGACTATGAAGGGTTTCGCTTCCACAGCCAGCTGGCCGAGCATCAGTATGTGACCTCTGCCGAGGCGGCAGGCAACGCCGATCTTGTGCTGGTAACGGTCAAATCCGCCGCCACCTCCGAGGCCGGCAAACAGCTCGCGCCCTGGGTGAGCGAGGGCATACCGGTGGTCAGCCTGCAAAACGGAATCTCCAACGCAGAGCACCTCCAGGCCGCTATGCCCAACGCCAACGTATTGGCCGGGATGGTTCCATTCAACGTGCTGCAACAGGAGCCGGGGCATTTCCATCAAGGCACTCAGGGCCACCTGATGGCCGACCGGCACCCGTCACTGCAACCGGCCCTGCCCTGGTTTGAGCATGCCGGGCTCCCCCTGGAACTGCGGCGCGATATCGAATCGGTGATGTGGTCCAAGCTGTTACTCAATCTGAATAACCCGGTCAACGCCCTTTCTGGCGTTCCGCTGCTGGAAGAGCTCTCGCAAAGGGACTATCGCCGCTGCCTGGCAATGGCTCAGAGAGAGACGCTAGAGCTCCTTAAATCGGCAGGCATACCCACGGTAAAACTCACAGGCCTGCCTACCAAACTGATTCCTTCCGTGATGTCACTACCAGATTGGCTGTTTACCCGACTAGCCAAACGGATGCTCACCATCGATCCTGTTGCACGTTCCTCCATGTGGGAAGACCTCCAGGCCGGGCGCCCAACCGAAATTGACTGGATCAATGGCGAAGTGGTGAAACTGGCGGAAAAGCTGGGTACGGACGCACCGGTCAACCGCAAACTTGTGCGACTGATGCATCAACGGGAGGAAACGGAAAAAACCTGGGGTGCTTCTGAATTGCTGAATGAGCTCACCGATCACTCCAGACCATAACCTGCCGGTCAAAAGCGAACACATCGTTTCGAGAGGCCAGTCACACTCCAGCTCATCCCGCCGAAAAAGACAAAAAAACGGCCACTTCCGACCTGTTGCGCTGATCATAATTTGTGCAAGTTGCGAATGAATGGTGTCTCGCCAGGCACCATTCATCCCCAACAACGGAGACACAATAATGAACAAGATCCGACACTGTGACGAAAGAGACACCTCCTCCAAAGGCCATTCCCTGTTTCGACTCCTGGCGGTCACTGCGATGGCCATGGCTATGACAGGCTGCGGCCAGCTGGGACAACTGCTCAGCAATCCCCAGGTCTCTGATGCGGACAACGACCAGGTGATATTCCTGGGCGACTCAATCTTCGCCCTGTCCGGCAAGATCCAGGACGAACTGGAAGCCAAAGCCGGGGAAACCTTCCGCCGCTACACGGTCTCCGGCGCCGAACTCACCGGTGGGTTCCTCGCGCCCTCTGTTGTCGAGCAGTTCGCCACCGCACAGGAGGACAATCCCGACATCCGCACCATGGTTGGTAATGGCGGCGGTAACGACATCCTTATTCCGGCGATTGCCCTTGACCCATACAACTGCAAAACCCAGTGGTATCAGTTCGGCCGCCTCAGCAGCAAGTGCAAGGATCTGATCGATGATCTGTATGTGGACGGCGTGAACTATCTGAACGAATTGTCCGATGCGGGCGTGGAGAACGGCGTGCTGGTGGGTTACTACTACACCAAGAACGGCCTTTTCCGTCTTAAAAGCATGAAACAGGCGGTCGACTACGGCAACAAAATCCTCGCCAGGGCCTGCGAATATTCCACTCTCGACTGTACCTTCGTGGACCCAAGACAGGTGGTGACGGAGAGCGACATCATCTTCGATGGCATACACCCGGCCGATAGTGGCTCCCAAAAGATCGCAGAGTTGATCTGGCCGAAACTCCAGCCTTTGCTGTAACTCAACCAGGGGGCCGTCAACGACGTTGAAAGGCTCCCTGACAACCGGTGAACAGGAAAATACTTTGTGAAAACATCCCTTTGGCTTGCAGGGCTGGCCGTAGTGATTCTGGGCACGGCCGGCTTTATCCTTAGCCTGTCGACGACACCCGTACAGCCTTTGACGTCCGAGACCTCGTCCACTCCGGTGCTGCCCGGCCAACCAGCTACATCACCGCCGGCCCAATCCCAGGGGCCATCAGCCCTGAGCAATGAAGACCTTGCAAAGCTCTCCGCGTACGAGCAATGGCTGGAAGACAACCGGCTGCTGTTGCAGGGCATGCCCATGCTCGAACGCCAGACAGCGCTCTGGGAAAAACGGGAGGCACTGTTCGGTGACGAGGCCAGCCGTATATGGGGCGAGCGGGAGTCTCCCATGCATGCGAATCAGGACGCCTTTCAGGCGGAACTGCAGCGACTGGACCAAGCCCACGAAATCACCCCGGAAGAAACCGCGCACCAGCTTAAAACCTCCGTAGAACAGCTTTACAACAACGATATGGCCCGACGGCTTATTGGCCCGGACGTGATGGCTCGCACCTTGTTCAGCCTCGACGCTGTTCAGAGCCACCTCCACACCTTATCGGCAGACGCTCGCCAGGAACGCATCAACAGCCTGCGCCGCCAGATGGGCTATCCGGAAGAAGCCATCAGCCGCCTTTCAAAGCAGGACCAGCAACGCAACGAACGCTGGCAAAATGGCAAAGCCTACATGGCCGAACGAAACCAACTTGCCCGGCGCTATTCCGGAGATCAACTGGATAAAGCGCTGGACGATTTGCGTGCAGAACACTTCGGGCGCTCTGCCAAAACCATTGCCCTTGAGGAACGGGACGGATTCTTCCGGTTTGAGCGAGAGCGGCGATTTGGGGTTAACTGAAATCCGCAATCACAATCGGTGAACGTTTCGTGACGGATCATAACGAGTCGGCTTCTCAGCCACTTTTCCATTCAACGATGCTTTGAAGAAATCCAGAACTTTCGCGTTCTTTAACGGCGACTCCTCAAAGTAGGCGTGGGAATCCCCGACATGAGGCTGGCTGGTAACGTCGATATAGGTCGCCACCCTGGAATCCAGCCGGCGCAGGTAATGGCCAAGCCGGGCTTTCTGCTGTTCGCCCATTTTCAGGCGTGAGGCCTTTAGTGCTCCGTCGTTTTCGTTGATGGTGATATAGAGACGATTGCGGTAGGGAATTCGGTCCACCCACTCGGCGTGGTTTTCATTATTGGTGTCCGCGGCCACCATCACAACGTTATCGAACAACAGCCGATCTCCGCTGTACACCGAACTCCCCAGCAAATGCTTGTAGAGATAGTTCCCCATGCTGTGCAACATCAGATTCACAGTGAACGGGCAGTGCTTCTCGACTTCCTTCGCAAAGTAGCGGTCCCACGCGGCGGCGTTGTCTGCAAACCGGGCTTCCGCACGCGCCTCCAGATCCATCACGTACTGCGCATGAAAGTCGCTCACCAGGGCTTCCAGCTTCTCCAGCACGCGATTGAATGCCCCTACCGAGGCGAGGGCGTCCCGCTTGTCGCTCTTGTAGCTGAGCACGCCGTGCAACCCTCCACCATTGGCGGGCCAACTGAACACAATGACTTCAACGCCGAAGTTCTGCTCCAGCCTTTCGGCACGATCAAGCACATCAGTCATATCGTTGTTGTAACCATGAACAAACAACAGCAGGTTTCTTCCGTTCGGGCGCGCACCAGCGCCGTGGCCGGATCTCTCGATCAGTTTGCGGGCCACGTAGGCGCTCGCCGGATAGGTATTGTCGGGATTAAGATCGACACTCTTCGCCATTTGCGGTGTGATCTGGTCAGGCAGGATATCAATATGCCAGCGGTTTCGCCGGCGGGATGCCTCCGCCAGCCGCAACTCGTTGGGGCCTTCAATGGGTTTACTGCCAAAGGCCTCACTCTCTGTGTGTTTGCTTTCATCGACGGTTCTATTGGTTACGATATACATGGAGCAGATTCCTTTATGCTTCCATGCCACGGAACGACCTGGTGGCCACTACTGATAGGAAGTAACGAAAAGTTCCCTGACGGCCGCCCTACAACCCCCTATGATGAACGGCATCAGAATTCAATCGCACGGTGGGAATGTTGCTACCCAACACCTAATTAATTAGCAAACTGAACTAAAATGTCAAATCACCACACGGCCCCGGAATCTTGCCCATGCTGATCTACACTCTCTGCGCGATGTCCGTGATTGCCGCCTCGGTTTTCTATCTGTTTTTCTACCGCAACTGGCGTCGCGAGAGACAGCTTCAAACTCCCTTTCCGGAGAACTGGCGCGCGACGCTCGAGTCCCAGGTGCCCCTATTCCCCGGGTTGCCGGCCAAGCTGAAACGACAACTGGAACAGCATGTACAGTTGTTCCTGGCGGAGAAATCCTTTTACGGCTGCGATGGGTTCGAGGTGGACGACACCGTACGCCTGACCATCGCGGGACATGCCTGCCTGCTCATCATGAACCGCAGCTATTCCGACTTCGACGACATCCGCAGTATCCTGGTCTATCCGGATGCCTATCGTGTCAGGGATATTGAGCATGATGGCCTGGTGGTGAGCGAGAGTAACGAGATTCGCGCCGGCGAAGCCTCAAGTTATGGACAGGTGGTTCTGGCCTGGACACAGTGCGAGGAAGGTGCCGTCAATCCTGCTGGGCACCACAACGTCATTCTTCACGAATTCGCCCACCAGCTGGACTATCTGGACGGCACTGCGGACGGCGCTCCGCCACTTAGCGGCGAACAGGCAAGACATTGGCAGGAAACGATGACTCAGGCCTATGAACACTTGAGACAGTCGCTTCAACATCACCAGAAGCCCTGGCTGGACCCATACGGCGCCACCGAACCCGCCGAGTTTTTTGCAGTGCTGACGGAAGCCTTTTACCAACAACCGGAGCACCTGAAAGCGGAACAGCCGGAAGTCTACGAAGCGCTGCAACGGTTTTACCGATTAGACACGGAGGCAATATCCCATGGAGAACGGCGATAAGACAAAGCGTGAGGAGTCGGGAGCAGACAACAACTCCCAGAACAGTCAGGCGCTGATTGACGCCATCAACATGCGCAGCATGTCGCTTATCACACTCACAAGTATCGCAACCCTTTATTTTATTGACTGGGCCCAGGCGGTTCTTTTGCCACTGGTGGTGGCGGTGTTAATCAGCTACGCCCTTGAACCCCTTGTCGCCACAATCAATCGGTTGAGAGTACCCCGCCCCCTGGCGGCGGCTGTGGTGTTGATTCTGCTTATCGGTATCATTGCCGGAGCCAGTATTCCCCTGAAGCAGGAAGCCATGGCTATGCTGGACAAGATACCGGTGGCCATCGAACAGTTTCAGCAGAATGAAGCCAGCCGCCCCAAGGACGGGGAAAGCATGATGGAAAAAGCGCAATCCGCCGCAAAGAAAATTGAAGCCACCGCCAGCCCCGATCAGGGCAACGAAGACGCCTCCCGATCGGGTGCAACGCCCGTGCGCGTGGTGGACGAACCCCTCGAGATCAAAGATTACGTACTTCAGGGTTCCCCGGCAGCGCTGGTGCTGATTTCCCAGTGCTTCTCGGCGTTGTTGCTGGTGTATTTCGTGCTCGCCATTGGCTCGCTGTACAGACGCAAGATCGTCAAAATATCCGGGCCATCCTTCGCACGAATGCGTAAAGCCGCCCGAATCATGAACGAGTTCCATCGCAGCGTACGGCAGTTCCTGTTTGTGATGTTTGTAGGTGCCGTATTTGTGGGCGTGCTGACCTGGCTGGCGTTTTTGGCATTGGGCGTTGAACAGGCCGGCTTTTGGGGTGTTTTGGCAGGCGTCGCCAGTGCCGTGCCGTACCTGGGTCCGTTCCTGGTGCTTATGGGCACAGGTGTGGCCGCCTTTATCCAGTTTGGCGAATTGGAGATGTCGATCATTGTTGCCGGCACGTCGCTGGCCATCACCAGCGTTCAGGGCTATCTGCTGACGCCCTGGCTTACCAGCCATATCTCCAGCCTCAACGCGGTTGCCATCTTTATCGGCCTGCTGTTCTGGGGCTGGCTCTGGGGACCCGTAGGCCTCGTGGTTGCCACTCCAATCCTGATGATCGTCAAGTCATTATGCGACCATGTCGTTAACTTGCGTCCGGTCGGTGAACTGCTAGGAAAATAGACGCCCCATTCACTCATTCATCGCTTAATAACAACAAAGGAGACACACGATGTTCGACAGTGAAATCCCCCTGATGGATATGTTGTTCCGACTTTTGGCCGCGGCTGGGCTGGCCCTGTTACTGGGGCTGGAAAGGGAATTGAGAGGCAAAGCGGCAGGCCTGCGCTCCCACATGCTAGTGTCATTGGGGGCCTCGGCCTTCATTATGATGGGGATTCATATCCTGTTCGCCACGGCCGAGGGCGACCCCTCGGCACGAATCGATCCCACGCGGATCGTTGAAGGTGTCATCGGCGGCATCGGTTTTCTGGGTGCTGGCAGCATTATTCAGAGCCGTGGCAGTATTCAGGGTATTACCACTGGTGCATCCATCTGGACAGCGGGCGCAGTTGGCGTTGCGTGCGGCATCGGCAACCTCGCCCTGGCCGGCATGGTCACGGCGCTGGCGCTGATCATCATGGTGGTTCTTGGCCGGTTCGAGCACGAAGTCATTAACGATAATTAGGCCATTAACGATAATTAGGTCATTAACGATCACTGATCCGGCCAAAACCGGAGGTCAGAACGCAGCTGTCGACAGCCCGGCCACCCACTGGATCATTGGCGAGGGATAAACACCCAGCACCAGGATCAACACGGCCACGACCAGCAGCGTCAGCCCACCAATGCGGTTACCCCAGTCGTTGGTGGCGTCCATCCGGCGCATGCCGGGTTCCGGCAGGTACAGGGTCACCATCACCCTCAGATAGTAGAACAGGCCAATGGCACTGCCTGCGACGATACCGCCCACCAGCCACCAGCGGTTTTCAGCAACCCCCAGTGCCAATACATAGAACTTGCCGATAAACCCCGCCGTGAGCGGGATGCCAGCCAGGGACAGGAAGCTCACGGTCATCACGGCTGCCAGCCATGGACGGCGCCAGAACAGCCCACGGTAATAGTGCAGTCCGGCGGCATCTTCACCACTGAATGGGCTGGACAGCTGGGTAACCACGCCGAAGGCTGCCAGTGTGGTGACAAGGTAGGTCACCAGATAAACCCCCACGGTTTCTACTGCCAGTGCCCCACCTGCAACGATAGCCACCATCAGGTAGCCAAAATGGGCAATGGAGGAATAGCCAAGCAGTCGCTTCAGGTTGGATTGGAACAACGCCAACAGGTTGCCCCCCAACATGGTGATCAGGGCCAGCAGTGTTATCAGCGTGTTCAACCAGTCGCTGTTAAACACCGGCGCAACGGTCACCAGACGCAGTAACAGCACGAACACCGCCAACTTGCTGACCGTGGCGAGGAAAATGGTGGCCGGCGCAGGCCCACCCTGGTAAACGTCCGGCGTCCAGAGATGAAAGGGAACAATGGAGAGCTTGAAGCCAAGCCCCACCAGCATCAACACAGCCCCGGCCAGCGTCCATGCATCGGAGGTGTTTGCCAGCCCCGTCGCCAGGCCCGCCAGGTCGAGATGCCCGGTACGGGCATAGATCAACGCCATGCCAAACAACAGGAACGCCGTCGCGGCCGCAGACAAAACCAGGTACTTGATGCCGGCTTCCAGAGACCGTTCTGCCCGAAAGCTATAGGCCAACATGCCGTAGAGGGGCATCGACAACAGTTCCAGGCTGATGAACAGGGTCGCCAGATGGTCGCTGGCCACCAGCCCCAGTGCCCCGGTCACCGCACACAAGAGCAACAGGTAAAACTCTTCCTTGGGGCCGATGTAACCGGTGAGGTAATGATGACTCAGGGCGACCGTGACCAGCGCACACAGGAGCACCAGCACGCTGCCCATTAACGCCAGCCCATCCATAGTCATCAGTGGCGGCGATGACAATGCTGTGGAGGCCACAGGCACGCAGGCCAGAGCCAATACCAGCCCAACGGCCGAAACCAACGCCGTGGCACCATGGTGCCGCTGCCAGGCTACGCCAAGCATGACGATCACCGCGGTGGCACCAACGACGATCAGTGGTATGAGTGCAACCAGATTTGCCAGGGTCAGCATCAGTTCACCTCCCCTGCGCGGCTGGCCAGTTCTGCCCCGGCTTGCTCAAACAGCTCGGCAGCCGGGCCCGCTATCGGGGCGGTAATGTCGAGTATTGGCTGAGGATAGAGCCCCACCATCACCGTCAGCACAAGCAGCACCAACATCATGCCGTATTCTCTCCCGTCCGGCCCTCTCAGGGCGCCCTGGCGGTATTCCGGGCCATAATGCACCCGCTGCATCAGCAGCAGGGAGTATATCGCCGCCAGCACCAGCCCCAAGCTGGCAATCACCACCACGACCGGCGCGCTGGGGAAGGTGCCAAACAGCACCATGAATTCACCCACGAAATTGGCGGTGGCAGGCATACCCAGGGAGGCGGCAACGAAACACAGGGTAAAACCGGGCAGCACCGGGATTCGACCCCATAAGCCGCCCATGATCCGCATGTCACGGGTGTGAATGCGCTCATACAGTTGGCCGCTGAGAATAAACAGCCCGGCGCTGGAGAAGGCATGGGCCACCATGAGGATGATCGCACCCTGAATCGCCAGTTCCGAGCCTGAATACAAGGCAATCAGCACGAAGCCCATGTGGGAGATACTGGTATAGGCGATCAGGCGCTTGATGTCCTGCTGTCCACACGCCAGTACGGCACCATAGATAATGCCCACCAGCCCGAGTGTCATGGCGACAGGCGCAAACGCCTGGGACTCTTCCGGGAACAGCGGCAGCGCAAACCGCAGGATGCCGTAGGCGGCGGTTTTCAACAGGATACCGGCCAGATCGACACTGCCGGCGGTCGGCGCCTGGGCATGGGCATCCGGAAGCCAGCCATGGAATGGGACCACCGGCAGCTTCACGGCAAAGGCCACAAAGAAGCCCAGCATCAGCCACGGCGCCAGCGCCTCCGGGACCTCGGTATCCAGCAAGGTGTCGTAGCTGAAGGACAGTTCGCCGGTGTTGGCGTAATGCACGAACACCAGTGAGAGTATCGCCACCAGCATGAGCAGGCCACTGGCCTGGGTGTAGATGAAGAATCGGGTAGCGGCTCGAATCCGGGTCTGCCCCGCCGAGCCGCTGTGCCCCCAGAGCGCAATCAGGAAGTACATCGGCACCAGCATCATTTCCCAGAACAGGAAGAACAGGAACAGGTCCAGCGCCAGGAATACGCCCACCACACCACCGAGGATGAACAGCAGGTTCAGGTGGAAAAAGCCCACACGGTGGTCAATCTCGTGCCAGGAACAGAGCACGGCCAGTGCGCCGAGGAAGCCGGTCAACGCCACCAGGATCAGCGACAGGCCGTCCATCGCCAGATGAATCTCAATACCAAAACGCGGGATCCAGGACGTTCTCCATTCCAGCAGCCAATGCCTGGTGACCTCGCCCGGCAACGCAAAATCACCGGTTACCCAGAGCACCAGGCTGATGACCAGAACAAACAACATGGTGGCCAGCGCTATCCAGCGAGGCGCCCTGTCGCCCCAACGGTCCGCCTGCCAGCACAGCAGCCCACCCACAAACGGGATCAGGATCAGCCACACCAGGATCATGCTAGCCCTCCCGGCAACACCGCCAGAGCCAGCAGGATGATCGTGGCGCCCAGTACCATCACCAGGGCGTAGCTGCGCACGCGACCGTTCTGGCTTTTCACCAGCCCGGCGTTAAGCGCACGCGCCAATAGCGCTGGCAGATTCATCACCAGGTTCAGCAGATCCACCCTCAGAACCTTCACCATCCACTGCCAGGGCTGCATCAGCACCCGATCAAACAGGGCGTCAAAACCCCACGCATGGTGCCAGAGCCTCCACAGACGAGCGCCTATGCCCTGCCCGACCTGTTTTGCAAGCCAGTCACGCCGCCAAAGGAACAGCCATGCTGCCAACAGCAAACCCGCAATAGCGGCACCCATGGCAAGTACCTGCAGCAGGGTATGGCCGGTGTCCGCTGCTTCTCCGGGTGCGTCCGGGAAGAGTCCGCCAAGGCCCGGATAGAGCCAGGCGCCGATAAAGGTGGACAGCACCGCCAGCACCATCAACGGCAGGTGATGAGTCAGTGGGTTGGTGCCGGATTCCGGATGGCGGGCGTGGTCGCTTCCGGGCTCGCCATGGAAGGTGCCGAGGATCAGTCGAACCGTATAGATGCCGGTCAACACCGCGCCCAGCAATCCAACAATCAATAGGCCGGTCTGGTCAGCCGCCATTGCCTGCCACAGGATTTCGTCCTTGCTGAAAAAGCCAGCCGACACCAGTGGCAATGCCACCAGCGCCGCGCCGCCCACGAGGAAGCCACCATAAGCCACGGGCAGCTTGCGCCAAAGCCCGCCGAGCCGCCGCATGTCCTGTTCGTGGTGGCAACTGATGATCACTGCCCCGGCAGACAGGAACAGCAGGGCCTTGAAGAAGGCGTGGGTCACCAGATGGAAGATCGCAGCATCGAACGCGCCTACCCCCAACGCCACGAACATGTAGCCAATCTGGCTCATGGTGGAGTAGGCCAGCACGCGCTTGATATCGGTTTGGGCCAGAGCCGCAAAGGCCGCCAGCAGCAGAGACACCGCCCCGATCACGCCGACCAGCAGGAGCACATCCGGGGCCAGCAGGAACAGGCCATTGAGCCGGGCAATCAGGTACACGCCCGCCGTGACCATGGTCGCCGCGTGGATCAGCGCTGACACCGGCGTGGGGCCAGCCATGGCGTCGGGCAACCAGGTATGCAGTGGCACCTGAGCCGACTTGCCGAGAGCACCACCAAGTACCAGTAACGCCGCCAGGTTGGCGGTGGCACTGCCTTCTTGCCACTGCTGCGGAGCCAGGGCCAGCAACTCCTGGATATCGAGTGTGCCCAGCTCCATGAAGATCAGGAACAGCCCGAGCGCCAGGAACACGTCGCCAATGCGGGTTACCACGAACGCCTTGAAGGCCGCCCAGCCGTTGGCACTGCCCTGATAGTAATAGCCGATCAGACCATAGCTGCAGAGGCCGACACCCTCCCAGCCGAGGAATAGCAGCAGCAGGTTGTCTCCCAGCACCAGCAGCATCATGCTGAACACAAACAGGTTCATCCAGGCGTAGAAGCGGGTAATGCCTTCCTCACCGGTCATGTACCAGGCGGCGAATAGGTGAATCAGGAAACCCACACCGGTAATCACTGACATCATCACCAGCGCCAGGCCATCCACTGCCAGGCCGATGGTGGGCTGGAAATCCCCGACGGCAATCCAGGTCCAAAGGGTTATTCCTTCACTGCCGCCGGCATGAGCCATCGTCGCCCAGGCCGTGGCCAGCGCCGCCAGCCCCACACTACCGACGCCCACGACGGAACTGGCCAATGCGCCCAAGCGTCCGCCGCTGAACGCCAGGATCAATGTGCCCGCCAAAGGCAACAGAAACGAAAGAGTCACTGCCATCGCCATCATCCACGCATCCTGCTAACGGCATCCAGATTCAGGGAGCGGAAGCGCTGGTAAAGCTGAATCATCAGCGCCAGCCCAACACTGGCTTCCGCCGCCGCCAGGGTAATTACCAGCAGGAACATGGCCTGGCCGTCCGGCTGGTTCCAGGCCGTGGCCCCCACCACAAATGCCAGCGCCGCCGAGTTGAGCATGACTTCCAGGCTCATCAGCACAAACAACATACTGCGGCGCAGCATCAGCCCCAGCAGTCCCAGGCTGAACAGAATGGCGGCCAGGATCAGCCCATGCTCCATGGGAATTCCCGTCATGAGTTGCCTCCCTGGTTGCGGTTGTCCAATGTCGTCTGCTTTCGCAAAGGATTTGATCGCCGCCCCACATGGGACGCTGTCACCAGGGCCGCCAGCAGGAGAATGGCGGCCAGCTCCACCACTATCAACCAGGGCCCGAACAGGGTCAGGGCTACGGCCCGTGCGGTCAGCAGCTCACCATCGATCATCTGCCCGATGCCACCCTGACCGATCAGGGTCGCCAGGGCACCCAAAAGCAGCAACGTTAGTAACGACGGCCCTGCCCAATGGCGAGGATTCCGCCAGGACTGGTCCCGCTCTGCATCCGACCGCAGGTTCAGCATCATCACCACGAACACAAACAGCACCATGATCGCCCCGGCATACACGATGATTTCCAGGGCGCCGGCAAACGGTGCCCCCAGGGCAAAAAACACCAGTGCCACAGCGATCAGCGACACGATCAGATACACCACCGCATGAACCGGGCTGGTGCCAGTGATCACGCCAATGGTCGCCAGCACCGCCACCAGTCCACTGACATAGAAGGCTAGCTCCATCAGGTTGCCTCCTCCGGCTTACGGTCACTATTGCGGTGACTATCAGGGTAACAACGTGCGCACATCCTCCGGCGCCTCCTCGTTCTGGGCCTGGCCCTTGTCCTTACCACCGATGGCCATGCCCGCTACCTTGTAGAAGTGGTAGTCATGGTCCTTGCCGGGACCATTGATCAGCAGATCCTCTTTTTCGTACACCAGTTGCTGGCGATCATACTCGCCCATCTCGAAGTCCGGCGTCAGCTGGATGGCCGACGTCGGGCAGGCTTCCTCGCACATGCCACAAAAGATGCAGCGGGAGAAGTTGATGCGGAAGAACTCCGGGTACCAGCGGCCGTCTTCCTGCTCTCCCTTCTGCAGCGAGATGCAGTCCACCGGGCAGGCTACCGCACACAGGTTGCAGGCCACGCAACGCTCTTCGCCGTCCGGATCGCGGGTCAGCACAATGCGGCCGCGGTAGCGCGGTGGCAGATAGACCTGTTGTTCCGGGTAGTTCACTGTCTCCCGCTTGCGAAAACTGTGCATGAACACCATGCCCAGGGTGCGCAATTGCGACCAGGTGGCCGGCAACAGCCAGAGCATGTGTTTGATGATCGGGACCTTTTCTCTTTCCATAAGCCCTCCCTTATTCAGCCACCAGGAGCATCACCGCCCCCGTCGCCAGTAAGTTGATTAGTGTTAGCGGTAGGCACACCTTCCAGCCAAAACTCATCACCCGGTCATAGCGGGGCCGGGGCAACGATGCCCGCAGCAGGATAAACAGCATCAGGAAGAAGCCGGTCTTGAGCGCGAACCACAGGATTGGTGGCAGCCACGGGCCGTGCCAGCCGCCAAAGAACAGCGTGACGATCAGCGCCGACACCAGCACCATGCCGACGTATTCGCCGATGAAAAACAGGCCGAATTTCATGCCGGAGTATTCAATGTGGTACCCGTCGGCCAGTTCCTGTTCCGCTTCCGGCTGGTCGAACGGGTGGCGGTGCGTGACAGCAATACCGGCGATCAGGAAGGTGGCGAAACCGAAGAACTGGGGAATGATGAACCAGAAACCTTCCTGGGCGTTGACGATGTCTCGCAGGTTGAACGACCCGGCCAGGGCCACCACCCCCATCAGCGACAGCCCCATGAACACTTCGTAGGACAGCGTCTGGGCCGTGGCTCGCATGGCGCCCAGCAGCGCGTATTTGTTGCCGCTGGACCAGCCCCCGAGCAACACCGCGTAGACGTTGACCCCAGCCATGGCCAGGAAAAACAGCAGGCCAATGTGCATGTCCGCCACGCCCCAACCGGGGGTGATCGGGATAATGACAAACGACAGCAGCAATGAGGCAAAGGCAATCACCGGCGCCAGGACGAACAGCGGCCGGTCGGCGAATGGCGGTATCCAATCTTCCTTGAAGAAGATCTTGATCATGTCCGCCACCAGTTGCAGAGTGCCAAACGGCCCGACCCGATTGGGCCCGTAACGGTCCTGCCAGAGCCCCAGCAGGCGACGTTCCACCACTGTCATAACCGCACCCAGAAGCACGGCGCCCAGCAGGATCACCAGTGCCTGGAACATCCCCCAGGCAATGGCAGCCAGTTGCGGAGTCCACCAGCTCATGGCTCACCTCCGGCAGAGTTGTCCAGTGCGACCGGCTCTCCCGGAAGCAGTCCGGCAAACAGCCCGGCTGGAAGACCGATCCAGCCTTTGGGCCAGCCATCCTGCTGAACCACCAATAGCGCTTCCCCAAAAATGGTCACCGTGTCACCGCCCCGGATCGACAAGTGTTCAGCGTCATCCATGCTCAGGGTGACACTGGGCGTTTGCGTACGCTCCTGAATGGGCACGGCCAATGAGGACGTCTCTTCGCCACCAAACAGCCGCGGCAGAATCAGGGCCCGTAAAGCTGGCGAGCGTTCTCCACTTTCGACGCTTTCGACGCCCTCGGCACGTTGAGGCGGTCGGCTGTAATGGCCCTGCCCCGGAACCGGACACATCAAACGCACGCCGGGGTCACCGCCGCGCAAATGCCCGCCTACTTCGTCGGTAAACTTGTTCCAGGCCTGGGGCGAGTTCCAGCCGGGCGCCCAGGCAAAGGGCACCTGCTGCCGGGGTTCGTGATAACCGCTGTAGCCCTCCATGGAGTAGGCAAACGCGGAATCCGGGTCCTGCGGCACCCGTGGTTCGCTGACGTTCTGGTTCGCCCGCATGGAAGTACGGCCACTGTACCGGTGGGGCTCCCGCGCCAGCTGCAGGCCATCAATGCGGTAGTGTGAGGCGGGAGCGGCTTCCTCCATACCGCCCAGCTCTGGATGAGCCTCGACACACGCCGCAATGACGGTATCCAGGGTGATATCACCGGCTTTCTCGCCTCGCAGGTTCACCGCCAGTGCGTGCAACCAGCGCCAGCTTTCATGAATACGGCTTTCCGGCCGCATGTAACCGGGGTCATACACCTGGAAGAAGCGTTGCGCCCGGCCCTCCAGGTTAACCAGCGTACCGTCCGCCTCCGCGAAACTGGCCGCGGACAGCAGGAAGTTGGCGCGCTCGGCCGTTGCCGTGCGTTGATGATCAAGCACCACGCAGATCTCTGCCTGCGCCAGTGCTGCATCCACCGTTTGCCGGGGCAGCCGTTGGTACAGGTCGTTTTCCAGCACCACCACGGCATCCGTGTGGCCTTTAGCCAGTTCCTCCAGTGCCCAGTCCAGCGGTTGGCCGCCCATCAGGGACAACCCCGTGCTGTTGGCCTCGCGCCGGATCAGCGCCAGCCCGCCCCGTTTTGCGCGCCGGGACAGTGCTCGGGCCACATTCCCGGCCGCTTCCAATACCGATTCGGAGGCCAGCGATCCACCACTCACCACCAAAGGGCGCTCCGCCGCCATTAAAGCCGTGGCAATGGTTTCAGCAGCCTCAGCCATGGCCTCAGAAAGCCCTTCCACCGGCGGGGCTCCCGGGTCGATCCGATGGGCCACCGCAAAACCAAGGCGGGCAATCTCATCCGGATTCAAGGCATAGCGAGCCGCAGCCACATCATCGAGGTCTGTAACGGTGGGCCAGGCGATAAACAGCGGGTGGTAACGATCCTGCGCCAGGGTTTTGAGGGCTTCAGCATTCCAGGCGGGCACACCAATGGTCTCGCCCAATGCCTCACGACGCGACAGCGCGGCCTGACGAAGGCTCAGGCCCAGGCGACCGGCACTCTGGACCGGGTCCTCGCCCAGCACCAGCACGGCGTCGTGATTTTCCATCTCCCGGGGCGTGGGCGTTGGCAGGCCGGTATGGCGCTGCAGGTGATTCATCAGGTCAAGGCAGGCCTGTTCCCGCGTCTCAATGCCGGTGGAGAAATTTTCCACGCCGACCAATGCCTGCAACTGGTGATTACTCTCCAGGCTGGCCCGTGGCGAGCCGATGCCGATCACCCGGCGCGAATGGCGCAGAGCGTCGCTGATACGGGCCAGAGCGGTGTCCACTTCAAGGCTGACCGGGTCACTGTCTGGCGATTCCCGGCATTCCGGCAGTCGCGGCCGGTCTGCGCGGTTGACGTAACCATAGCCGAACCGGCCCCGGTCACAGAGGAAATACCCGTTCAACTCACCGTGGTAGCGATTTTCAATACGGCGCAACTCTCCGTACCGCTCCCCCGGGCTGATGTTGCAGCCCATTGAACACTGGTGGCAGATGCCGGGCGCAAACTGCAAATCCCACTTGCGGGTGTAACGTTCGGAATGGCTCTGATCCGTGAACACGCCTGTGGGGCATACTTCCGTAAGATTGCCGGCGAAGGGGCTTTCCAGAATGCCTTCTTCGTAGCGACCGAAATAGACATTATCCTTGGCGCCAAAGGCCCCCAGGTCGGTACCACCAGCGTAGTCGTTGTAAAAACGCACACAGCGGTAACAGGTAATGCACCGGTTCATCTCATGGGCAATGAACGGCCCCAGATACTGGTTCCGGCGCGTGCGCTTGCGGAACCGGTAACGGCGGCAATCATGGCCGGTCATCACCGTCATGTCCTGCAGGTGACAATGCCCGCCCTCCTCGCACACCGGGCAGTCATGGGGATGGTTGATCATCAGCCACTCCACCACACTGGCGCGGAAGGCTTTGGCTTCCTCATCGTCGATATCAATGCGGGTCTGGTCCGCGGCGGGCGTCATGCAGGACATAACTACCATGCCCTTGTCGTCGTCCTTGTCCTTATACTGTTTGACCGCGCACTGGCGACAGGCACCAACACTGCCCATGGCCGGGTGCCAGCAGAAATAGGGAATATCCAGGCCGAGGGACAGACACGCCTGGAGCAGGTTGTGGGCTCCATTGACCGTATAGCGTTGTCCATCCACGTGAATCGTCGCCATGTTGCCTGCCTATCCTTCGATGACTTTCGCTCAGATTTCTCCCACCGGAATCGGGTCCTGATGGGCCTTACCCCGGGGTTTGCTGACGCCCTGCTCAAACTCCTGCCGGAAGTGTTTCAGGGCCGTCTGTAACGGCATGGCGGCGCCGGGCGCATGGGCGCAGAAGGTCAGCCCTGGGCCGCAGTCCGCCGCCAGCTTGTCCAGTAGTTCGATATCGCCAGTTTCACCCTGCCCCAGTTCCAGTGCCCACAGCAGTTTGACCGTCCACGGCAGCCCGTCCCGACAGGGGGTGCACCAGCCACAGGATTCCCGCGCAAAAAACTCCTCCAGGTTGCGCATCAGCGCCACCATGCTCTGTTCCTGAGGCACCACCGTCAGCAATCCCGTCCCCAGACGACTGCCTTCCTTGCCCACGGTGTCGAAATCCAGCGGCAGGTCCAGATGCTCCGGCAGCAGAAACCCGGTGCTGGCGCCGCCTGGCAGCCAGGCCTTGAGTGATCGGTTGCCACGCATACCCCCAGCCCGCTCAAGGATTTCTGCGCCGGTTGTCCCCATGGGCAATTCCCACAGGCCGGGCTTCTCCACCGGGCCGGACACGCCATAGAGTTTGCTGCCGCCGTCTTCAGTGCGATCTCCGGAAAGTGCCTGATACCAGTCCGCACCCTTGAGGATCACCGCCGGCACGTTGCACAGGGTTTCCACATTGTTCACCACCGAGGGTTTGCCCCAGGCCCCCGACTGGCCCGGGAACGGCGGCTTGGCACGGGGGTTGGCCCGTTTGCCTTCCAGCGAATTGATCAGTGCGGTTTCCTCGCCACAGATGTACCGCCCTGCGCCGGTATGCACGGCAATGTCGAAATCAAAGCCGCTGCCATTAATGTTGGCGCCCAGCCAACCGGCCTCCCTGGCTTCGTCCAGAGCTCGGTTCAGAACTCGAGCTGCCTCCACGTATTCACCGCGTAGGAAGATGTAGCCGTAAAAGGAATTGTTGGCCAAAGCCCCCAGAATCATACCTTCGATCAGCAGGTGAGGCTGTTGCTCCATCAGCAGGCGGTCCTTGAAGGTGCCTGGTTCCATTTCGTCCGCATTGCAGATCAGGTAGCCCCGGGGCATGTCGCCGCCCTGCAGGGTCAGGCTCCACTTGAGCCCGGCGGAAAAGCCTGCACCGCCGCGACCTCGTACATTGGCGTCTTTCATGGTGGCGATGATGGCCTGAGGGTCGCCATTGTCCAGCGCATTGCGAATCGACTGGTAGCCTTCCTTGCGCAGGTATTCGTCAAGCCAGATCACTTCGCCGTCGTCCCGCAGCCGCCAGGTCAGCGGATGGGTATCCGGATGACGGTCCGCCTCCGGTTGCAACAGCCGGCTGCGATAACGCACGGATGTACGCTGGCTGGAAATGGACTCGCTCATGGGTAACCCTCCAGCAGGCCCGGCAGGTCGTCCGGCGACACCGGGCCATAGGTATCATCGTCAATCATCAGCGCCGGCGCGCCATCGCAGGCACCCAGGCAGCAGACCGGCAGCAGAGTGAACCGACCGTCTTCTGTGGTCTGGCCATAGTCGATTCCAAGATGGCTCGCCAACGCCTGTTTCAATTCGTCGAAACCACTCAGAAAACAGGAACTGCTGTCACAGACCAGCACCACATGCCGACCCACCGGCTGACGGAAGATCAGGCTATAAAAGGTCGCCACGCCCTCTACCGACGCGGGGCCGATACCAAGCACCTTTGCAATGGCGCCAATGGCACCATCCGGCACCCAGCCGTAACGGCGCTGGACGATTTTCAGGGCCTCAATGCACGCGGCCTGAGGCTGCTCGTAGTGCCCTACTTCTTCCAGCATCGCGGCCTCGTCCGCGGGATCAAGTTCGAATCCGTCGGTGCCGATAAGCCGATGTGTCTGCGGTGTTGTTGCCATCATCAGCGGTCCACGTCTGCCATCACGAAGTCGATACTGCCCAGGTGGGCGATCAGGTCCGGCACGAAGCCTCCGCGCATCACCGCCGGTATCTGCTGCAGGTGCGGGAAGCTCGGGGTGCGGATGCGGGTACGGTAGCTCATGGTGTTGCCGTCACTGGTCAGGTAATAACTGTTGATGCCCTTGGTGGCCTCAATCATCTGCAGGGATTCATTGGGTTCCAGCACCGGCCCCCAGGACACCTGCAGGAAGTGGGTAATGAGGGTTTCAATGTGCTGGAGCATGCGTTCCCGGGGTGGCGGCGTCGTCAGCGGATGATCTGCCTTGTAGTCACCCGTGGGCATATTGTTGACGCACTGCTGGATGATTCGAAGGCTCTGGCGCATTTCGTCGATACGCAACTGTCCCCGATCGAACACATCCCCGTTGTGGCCCAGCGGCACCTCAAAATCGAACTGTTCATAACCGGAGTAAGGCCGCTGCTTACGCAAATCAAAATCGCAGCCGGTGGCCCGCAGGTTAGGCCCGGTCACCCCCCACTCCAGTGCCTCGGCTGTATTGAAGGCCGCCACATGGCGGGTCCGCTCGCGCACGATGGCGTTTTCCATCATCGCCCGCTCGTATTCCTTCAGGCGTGCAGGCATCCAGTCCAGAAAGCCCTGCACCAATTTTTCCCAACCCTGTGGCAGGTCCTGCATCACACCGCCAATGCGGTACCAGGCCGGGTGCATGCGAAAACCGGTAATGCCTTCGATCACCTCGTAGCCCCGCTGCCGGTCGCTGAAGGTGTAGAACACCGGCGTCATGGCCCCCAGATCCTGCAGGTACGTCCCGAGGAATAGCAGATGGCTGGTGATGCGGAACATCTCGGCCATCATCACCCGAATCACCTTCACCCTGTCCGGCACCTCAATACCGGCCAGTTTTTCTGCGGCCAGCACATAAGGCAGGTTGTTCATCACGCCACCGGTGTAATCAATGCGATCGGTGTAGGGAATAAAGCTGTGCCACGACTGGCGCTCGGCCATTTTCTCGGCGCCCCGGTGGTGGTAGCCAATGTCCGGCACGCAATCGACGATTTCCTCACCGTCCAGTTGCAGCACGATGCGGAAAGCCCCATGGGCGGATGGGTGGTTGGGCCCCAGGTTGAGGAACATAAACTCCGCCCCGTCGCGTTCACGCTGCATGCCCCAGGCTTCCGGGTCGAACCGCATGGCTTCCTGTTCGGCATCCTGGCCTTCCACAGTCAGGGTATAGGGGTCAAACTCGGTGGCCCGGGCGGGGTAATCCTTCCGCAGCGGGTGGCCTGTCCAGGTCGGCGGCATCAGGATCCGCTCCGGATGCGGGTGTCCGGCGACGGCGATGCCAAACATGTCCAGAATTTCCCGCTCGTACCAGTTGGCATTGGCGAAGACGTTGCTAACGGTGGGCACCCGCAAATCGCTCTCTGGCAGCCCAACCTTCAGGATCAGGTCTTCATTACGCTCCACCGACAGCAAGTGGTAGAACACGGTGAAGTCAGCCTCTGGCAGACCGTTCCTGTGACCACGCAAGCGCTCATCCACGGCCGACAGGTCATAGAGCATGGAAAATGGCGCTGGCTGCCGCTTCAAGTGGGTCAGGATATCCACGATGCTCTCACGAGACACCCAGAATACGGGCATGCCCGTCAGCGTGGGCTGTACATGCAGTACATCCTCTCTAAAATCGCCCAGCAGGCTCTCTAAGTCAGCGGTGCCTGTCGTCATCGTTGCGTTTGTCACAGTTTGTCCGGCGTTCTCAGTTCGGTGGCCTGGATGCGCTGGTCCCGCCATTTTTCACGCTGGGACGGCATCTCCGCCCGATAGACACCCTGATCGCCCACCACCCAGGACAGCGGGCGGCGCTCCTCCTGAATGGAGTCCTGCAGCAACTGCAACCCCTGCAGAAAGGCCTCTGGCCGGGGCGGGCAACCGGGCACATACACATCCACTGGCAGGAACTTGTCGACGCCCTGCACTACCGAGTAGATATCGTACATACCGCCGGAGTTTGCGCAGGAGCCCATGGAGATTACCCACTTGGGTTCCAGCATCTGGTCGTACAGTTGCTGGATCACCGGTGCCATCTTGATAAAGCAGGTACCGGCAATCACCATGAAATCCGCCTGTCGGGGCGATGCGCGGATAACTTCGGAGCCGAAACGGGCAATGTCGTGGGGCGCGGTGAAGGCCGTGGTCATTTCCACGTAGCAGCAGGACAGCCCGAAGTTGTAGGGCCAGAGGGAATTCTTGCGGCCCCAGTTGACCGCGGAATTGAGAACGTCGCTCAGCTTGCCGGTGAACACATTGCGTTCAAGCTGGCGTTTCACCGGATCTTCCGACGGTTCCTGTTGCCGTACAGGGTATTGCGTGTCACCGTCCGGCGAAGGTTCCGCCCTGGTCAGTGTGTAGGACATGCTGCGCCTCCATGGGCGCTGGTCCCAACAGCGAAATCACCGTTGGCCCGCGCCATAATCGGGTGCGTTGAATCAGCCTGCCGGACTACGAGGTCTACCGCTGGATGATTCCGGGGCCCAGTCCAGGGCACCGGTACGACTGTCATAGAGCAGACCGGCCAGCAGAATCAGGATAAAAACCGCCGCGCCCCAGAATCCTGTCCAGCCCACGTCGGGAATGACAATGGCCCAGGCAAACAGGAACACGGCTTCGATATCGAAGATCACGAACAGCATCGCGACCAGATAAAACTTGACGGAAAAGCGTTGTCTGGCATCACCGGTGCCGACGATGCCGGACTCAAAAGGGAGGGATTTGCTGACACCCCGGCTACGCCCTCCAAGCAAGCTGGAGGCACCCACCATAAAGGCACAAAGGCCCAATGTGGCAACGATGAAGAAGCCGGTGGCCCAGTAGCGGACCAGCAAGTCAGTGACGGTGTCTGCCATGCGCTCTCCCTATGAATTCAGGATGAAGCCCTGACTAGAAACCTAACAGTGGATTAGCGTTTGCGCAAATAATGAACGGCGAAAATCAATGACCTGGGGCAACTCAGCCGCCCCTCACACCCAACCTGTCCAGATAGACATGGAGCTCCGCTTCGCTGATGTTGACGTATTCCACCACCCGGCCATAGAGCATAACCGTTGGCACGTTACGACCTTTTAACTCATGCTGGGTTTCGTGTAACACATAGAGAATGATCCGCTCCGTGCGGGTGAGACCGTCACGGGCGTCGGGGATGGTTTCCAGCAGGGTATCGATTTGTTCCGGCGTCAATGAACTTTCTACCTCACCTCTGAAGCGCTGTTCTCGACAGCGCACGAATTCACACCACAGACGGATCGGATGGGCCCCTTTAATTCAAGCGAGACCATCACTACAGTATTTCCGCACAACCCCACAAACTTATACGGACATCCAGACTAGCGGACAAGCGGGGACCGACGATTGATGCGGCAAACCATCATCAGCCTGACGTCACTGATCCTGAGCATCATTCTGCTCATCGCGGGTAACGCTTTCCTCATGACCCTGCTGGGGCTCAGGCTCAGCATCGAAGACTTCAGCGCCAGTGTGATCGGGTGGATCCTGGCGTTCTACTCCATCGGCTTTGTGGCCGGCACGCTCTATGCCGGGCGCATCATTGAAAAGGTGGGACACATCCGCGCGTTCGCGGTTTTCGCCGCGGTGCTTTCTGCCTCGATTCTGATTTATCCAATGGCCGTCCAGGCCGGACTCTGGGGTGGCCTGCGGGCCGTGGGCGGCTTCGTAATGGCCGGCCTGATGATCGTGATGGAAAGCTGGTTCAGCAGCAAGGCCGACAACCGTAACCGGGCCAGCCTGTTTGCCATTTACCAGGTCATCTTCTTCCTATCCACTGCCGGGGGGCAGGTATTGATACGCGTCGCCGACCCGGCGGGCTTTATTCCCTTTTCCCTGGCCACCATCCTGGTGGTGCTCGCCCTCACCCCCCTGACAATGACCCGCCGGGAGTCACCGTCGGTTTCGCAGGGTGAACGCCTGTCATTACGTAAACTCTATAACAAGTCACCAACGGGCACGCTTGGTGCACTGATCGCCGGGCTGCTCATCAGTGCCTTCTATGCCATGGGACCAGTGTACGCTAATCAGATTGGTCTGAACCTGGGGCAGCTCTCCAACTTCATGGCCTCTGCCATCGTGGCTGCCATGCTGATGGCCTGGCCCATCGGGCAACTGTGCGACCGCTTCGACCGATACCGGGTCATGCTGGTGGCCGCCATCGTCGCTGCCGTGTGCAGTCTGGCTGCGGCCATTATTGGCAACATCAGCATGGTGGCCCTGGTGCTGTTTGTCGGGTTGTACATGGGCATCAGTGCTGCCATCTACCCAATCGCTGTGGCCATCACCAATGACCTGATGGAAACCCACCAGATCACCGCAGCGAGCACAGCGCTGTTACTGAGTTACGGCATTGGCAGCATCATCGGCCCGCTGGTCAGTTCCCTGTTCATGGACCTTCTGGGGCCGCGGGGCCTTTTCGTCAGCAATGCCCTGATGCTGGGAGGGCTGATCCTGTTCATGGTGGCGGGGCCGCAGCGCCAACACCCAACTGTGGAGCAGCAGGAGCAGTACTACACCGTCACTCCGGAAGCAGGATTGGGGGTTGAGGAACTTGATCCGCGCAATACGGAGTTTGAATCACGAGACATCTAGGATGCGTAGGATGCGCCTGCAACAACCCCACTGAGCCACCTGTCCATGGATGGTTTGGGCAGCTAATCCGGACGACGAACAACCCTCAACTTCCCACTCTGGCCGCCTCCGCAGAAGAAGCGACTACGACCATCGGCCCCAAGTCCCGATATGCCAACGCCGGACGGCATTGCAATGCTTTTCAGAACGTCCCCGGTCTGGGGGTCGATCTGCCTGATCTCATTGTCGTCACCGTCCCAGGTGGCGTGCCAAAGTTCGCTGTCGATCCAGGTAACACCGGTCACATCTCGGTTGGATTCGATGCTACGAAGAACCTTCCCTGTTTGCGGGTCCAGCTGATGAATCTTGCACGCCTGATACTGCCCCACCCAGAGAGAACCTTCCGCCCATGCCAGCCCCGAGCAGCCGTCTGGCGCAGGGATGGTTCCAAGTACCTCGCCGGTTTTTGGATCAACCTTTTGAATCTGGCTGTCCGCAATCTGGAAAATATGGTGTCCGTCAAAAGCGGTCCCGGCTTGTGCGGGCACACTAAGGGAATCGACCGGCTTGCCGCTATCCGGATCGATTGCATTCAGTTTGTCACCGGATGCAAACCAGACGCGCTGCCCATCGAATGTAACCCCATGGATCTGCTCAGCTCCGTGGAAGGGGCCGTACTCGTTGAGAATCTCTGCACTAAACTGTTTCATGGTCGTCTCCTGGTTGACTGAATCACGTCCCCATATTAGCCAAGGGCCAGTGAACCAGGGAGTAACAAGATTGTCGCGAATCCGGCAATGGGTGGCGTTGTCCAGCGGCGGTTTCGGCCCCGGCCAAACGAGTAAACCTTGCCTTCTGTCGCTAACGTATCGAGTGCCCGCTGCACGCTGCGCTGGCCGATATTCAACGCCAGAGCCAAGGCGGAACTCGACCAGGACTCACCATCGGAAAGCAGTGCCAGTATAGGCGCGTACTTTTCCTCCACTGGCTGTGCCAGGACGGCCACCTCGCACGCCTCGTGGGGTACCAGTGCAAAACCCCGTGACGTGGCATCCACGGTTGCCAACGGCTTCAATAACTCACGAAGGCGCCCGATCTCCACCCGCAGGCGTGCACGATGGGAATCATCAGCCTGTTTCATGCGAAATGCCCGTGCAATCAGCTCGTCTCTGGATGCTTCTTTGGGCCAGGCTTCAGCCATGATGCGAAGCAACACGAACAGCACTGGGCGCGTCGCGAGTAACACAACGGCTTCCTTGTGCTTCACGGTATAACGGCACCCGTCGACCACAAACGCCTGGGACGCCATTAACGCTTCTACTTCGTTCAGAAGCAGCAAACGCTCACTACCCATCCTGGTCAGGCGAGCGGCGGGCAAGCCCAGAAGTTCAACTTTACTGGCGACTTCAGCCACAAGAGCCGGAATACCGGCGTGCTGTGAGGCGCGTTCGGCCTGCAGGAGCGCATCGCGTGCCACCTGGGTTTCCAGGCGCCGCATAGCAATCCCGGCAACAATGAGTTCGTGGATGGTTCTCAACGCCGGCGGCAACGAGGCAACGTCCGTACCCCCTAGTTCGAACTCAGCTTCATTGAGTCGACCAATCAGCAGCCGGCGCCGGATATCGATATAGCGCGCATGCGTTGCATTCACCCGGTCGCCATGCTGTTCCAGCACCTCGCGCGCTGCGTCAAGCTTGCGGGATGGCCAGCCGAGATCACGGGAAGCAAGCGCAATTTCCGCCTCGGCCACAATGCACTTTGCGCGTGCCAACGGTTCCTGCGAACCAAAAGCACGGGTAGCGTTGCCTATCAACACCCTGGCCCGGTCCAGTTCTCCGAGCTGGGCCATGGCGATGCCACGCAGCGCAAGCGACGGCGCGTCGTCGCGCAAGGCAACGCAGTTCAGCGCGGCCAACGGGTCGCCCATTGCAAGCGCTCGGCCAGCGGCTGTGATCATCGGGTCCATCGCGAGCTCGTCACGGTGTTTTAGCTTTCTATGGCTTAGTTTGAGACATCTGGCTCAACCACTTCCGCAGGTTCTCACCGACGTGCGACTGGGGATAGGACCAATTCGATTCTTCCATACCAATCTCTTCTTCCCAGGTTCGGATCTGCTGGTTGATGTCCTCGAACATGGCATCAGGGTCGGCCAATGACAGCCCCACACTCTGATAAACCGCCTTGGTGAACCAGGTCATCTCCGAGTCATCACCACAGCCGAAAGAGGTACGGTCTGCCCGGGCGGAGGTCATGATCAGTGTGTCTTCGTCCTTGAGTGGCTCTATCCATTGGCCGGAGTAGCATGCCGAAATTACCAGCAATTTTCGGCGCACGTTCAGTGGTTCCAGCATTTCCGCAAAATCCTGCGGCGAGAGGTTCGGCAACTCGATACCGGGTTGCTGCAACAGCAACTGCCCGTTTTGCATGCCGTGGCTGACCAGGTGAACCACGAGCAGGTCTTCCTTCGGGTTCATCTGCGCATCCAATGCCGCCAGAGCTGAGGCAATGGATGGCCGGGTAGCCAGAGGAAACGTTTCATAGTCCCGGTGATTGAGCAGCATGATGGCGCGGTTTTCCACATCGAACTGCGCCTGAAGGCCAGTTTTGGCAACCTGGATATCGCGCATGAACACCGACTCGGTGCCGTCGCCACCAACTGCCAGGAAGTAAGCATCTGCTGCCTCCGCCTGTTCAGGGGCGAGGCTCTCGATCTGGTTGTTCAGGCGCCGACGGTCTTCGACGAGAATAGTCTCGGTGAAAAGCGCTGGTTCTTCCGGGACAGGTGCTTCCGCGACGTACTCTTCCTGGTCGACGAACTCACCAAACTCCCAGGTTCCTGTGAGGCTACCCAGATCCTCCGATTCGCCGGTAAAGGCGTAGCTGCCTTCCCCGTGGTAATACCAGTCACGGAACTCCCCTTCGTAGGTGCCGTAATCCGTAACGTGTTTTCCCTCCACGGGCTCGCCATCTTCAAACTCAGCGATATAGACACTGCCACCGGCTTCGTAACGCCCCTCACCGTGAAACTCACCGTTCCGGAATTCCCCCTCGTAGCGACTGCCGTCGTCTTCGATTACGCCCTGTCCCGACATCGTCCCTTTCTGGAACTCGCCCTCGTAATGCCAACCCGCCGGGGACTCGAGCTCACCATGGCCGTGCCAGTAGCCCTCCTGGAACTGACCGGTGTAAACCATGCCACTGGCAAATTCCTGAACGCCTTCACCGTGAAAGTAACCGTCCTGAATATCACCGGAATAGGTACTGCCGTCCGGAAGGCGGGCGTCAGGCGGAAGCAGTTGTGGCGCATCGCAGGCGGTGAGCAAAAGGATTGCGACCAGCGGGAAAGCTCGCCGCAGGGGGCTTGATACAACGGGCTTGCTCATCCAGTCTCCTGTGTGTCCGCCGCCTTGGGCGCACTGAGTGCTTTGCTGTAATACCCTGAAGGATCAAAGCAGCAAACGCGCCGCTTTCCCGAGGCCAGCATGTCGCACGCATCGCTAATCCGCTTCGTTCGGGTCTTCGCCTGCTTGGCTGAGACAACCCAATGAATCCAGTCCAGACGCGCGATGGTGGTTGTATCGTCCCAAACCGCCCGAGCCTCGGGGGCCGCTTCCAACGCCTCTTGCAGGTCCGAGGGAACTTCTGGTTCAGGTTCCTGGTCCACCGGCCTGATGCCCAAATCAACAACATCACCGACGCTCACACCTGCAGCTTCGAGATGTTCCTTGCTCACCTTTAGCCAATGGCTCAATTGACCATCGGGCTCGAGCGTTACCTGAAAATGATGACCGTTGAGGCTGGCCTCTACCGTTGTTCTTCCCCGCCTGGGAAGCTTTTTGCTTGCCTCCCGGGGCAGAACAATAAAGGCCCAGGGAGCGCCTTCGCCGGGCTTGGCCGGACAAAGTAATTCCGCGTTGAACTGAGAGTTTGTTTCACTTTGCTCCATGCTACTCCTCCCCTCGACATGCACTAGGCATTACCACTTTCTTTGACTTTATCGCCGACATGTTTGGGAAATCTAACCGATGGCTACACCACAGACAATGGAGCAGTTTCCAACGACGGAATCACCCATACAAGCGCTGGAAGTGATTCGCCGCTACCTGCTCGCCGTTGCCAGCCCCACACCAAAACCAACAAACGTCGCCCCACCCAGTTTATTGACCAAGTGCCCCCCTTTTTCAGATGAAAGCCAGCCACGGGCTGATCTGGCGAGGCGTGCATACAGCAAGTGGATGGCGACAACCAGGGCGCTGTAAGTGACGACCAAAAGGGCAAACTGGCCGACAAACTCTGTCGAGTAATCAATAAATTGAGGAAAAACAGACAGGAAGAAGAATACGGCTTTCGGGTTTGTGAGTTGCAATGTCAGCCCCTCAAGAAACTGGAGTTTCCTGCTCCGAGCTGCCGCCGTCGCTTCCTCCATTTCCGTAACAGGAGACCGCCACAGTTTTACCCCCAGATAAATCAGGTAGGCGGCACCAATAAACTTCATGATGCTAAATGCCGTCGCCGACGTCGCCAGTACAATGCCCAGGCTTGTGGCTGAAATACCCGCAACAATGAACGTACCAAAGGCAATCCCCAGAATTCCGCCGAAGGCACCGGACACACCGAACCGAATGGCGTTGGTCAGTGTCAACATAACGCCTGGCCCCGGGCTGAGGACAGTCGCTATAGCGATAACAACAAACAGCAGATAACTACCCATCTAGACTCCTACGGATTGCAATCGACGATCCCAGGATCGTTCAAGTGCTTCAAACAGGCTATCCGTTGTCAGCGCAAGCAACCCGATCAGAATCGCCCCTTGCAGCACATACGCGGTATTGCCGTTCACCAGCCCGGCGATCACCGGATCGCCCAGGGTGCGGGCTCCAATGGTTGAGCCGATAGCGGCGGTCGCGATATTGATAGTAACAGAGGTTCGAATACCCGCGAGAATGACCCTTCCGGCCAGGGGCAGTTCTACTCGCACAAGGACCTGCACTGGCGACATGCCCATACCCAGTGCTGCCTCCCGTACAGCCGGATTGATACCTTCCAGCCCCGCCAGGGTATTGCGCAGAATGGGCAGCAAGCCATAAAGGACCAACGCAAGAAGAATCGGAGCCTCGCCGAAACCAAGCACTGGTACCGCCAACGCAAGTACAGCCACCGGCGGAAAGGTCTGGCCAATGGAGGCCACTTGCCCAACCAAGGGCAGGAAATCGCGGCCAAAAGGACGGGTAACAAAGATGCCGCCAGCCACCGCAACGAACGTACCCACGGCCGCCGATACGACGACCAGCATCAGGTGATTCTGAAGCAGGAATAAAAAGCTCTCCCGTTCATAGATCACCTGCTGCTTGCCCGGCTGCACCCAGTTAAACAATGGCTCCAGCACCGGCATGCCGGCACTCAGCACGAGCAGCAGTGAGGCCAAAAGAGTGGCAGGTAACCAGACACGCATTACACGCCTTCCTGGATAATGCGTTCACGGGTAATCACACCTGTCTCCTGCCCCTGCGCATTGAACACCGCGACCTGCCGCAGGTCCTGCCAGAGCATCACGGACAGAGCCAGGCGAATACTGTCCTCCTCCCTGAGCACATGCTCCCCGGGTTCCGACTGCCGCGGCTCGGTGTGATTGGCCATCAGGTCCCGCACAGGCCGCAGGCTCATCAGTTTCAGACCGCGGTCCTGCTTGCCAATCAGGTTTTCAACAAAGTCCGATGCTGGATGGCGGAGGATATTCTCCGGCGTGTCATGCTGGATGATGCGCCCCTGATCCATCACGGCAATGCGGGTGGCCAGCTTCAGTGCTTCATCAATATCGTGGGTCACGAAAACAGTGGTTTTACGGACCTGCTTCTGGATCCGCAGCATTTCCAGTTGGAGGTTTTCCCGCGTTATCGCATCCAATGCACCAAAAGGTTCGTCCATCAGCAGAATGTTGGGGTCCGCCGCCAATGCCCGCGCAACACCGACCCGTTGCGCCTGGCCGCCAGACAATTGCTGGGGGTATTTGTTGGCGTGGGCGCTGGGGTCGAGATCCAACAAGGTCATCAACTCGTCGACGCGTGCGTCGATCCGCTCCCTCGGCCAGTTCAATAACCTGGGCACCATGGCGATGTTGCGCGCCACCGTCCAGTGAGGAAACAACCCCGTACCCTGGATCACATACCCCATGTTCAGCCGCAGCTGTTCCGGATTCATGGTGGTGATGTCCTCACCATCCACCAATATCTCGCCAGCGCTGTGGGGCAAAAGACGGTTGATCATGCGCAGCGTGGTCGATTTACCGCAGCCGGAACTGCCCACCAGCACGCAGACTTCACCGGTTTCGATGGTCAGGTTAACCCCGTCCACTGCGACGGTATCGCCGAAACGCCGAGAGACATTTTTCAGTTCAATCATCCGACCAGTTCCTTCCCCTATCAGGCCGTTGCCGGTGTCGGCTTGAGACTGGCCGCCAACATCGTGAGTAACGCGTCGGCAAGCAGCGCCAACGCAATCGTAGGCAAAGCACCGAGCAACACCAGGTCCATCGCCGCCTGCCCCAACCCCTGAAAGATAAAACCACCGAAACCACCCGCGCCGATGAGGGCGGCTACCGCCGTCAGGCCGATTGCCTGAATGGTTGTGATCCGTACACCCTCAATCATCACCGGCAGCGCCAACGGCAGCTTGAGCTGATAAAACACCTGGTGTTCATTCATACCCATACCCCGCGCCGCATCGGCCAGGCTTTCGGGAACTTCGGTAAGAGCCACAAAGGTGTTGCGCACCATCGGCAGCAAACTGTAAGCGATCAACGCCAGTAGCGCTGGCGCCCAGCCAATCCCCCGGATGCCAAGATCCTGCAGAAACGGGAGCGCTGACGAGAGCGCACTGAGTGGCGCAATCAGCAAACCAAATACCGCAAGGCTTGGAATGGTTTGCAGAAAACTCACGGCGCCCAGAAGAGGACGCTGCCAGGCGGGGCTTCGGATCATTTTAAGCGCCAGGGCGAACGCCAGGCCCGCACTGATGGCGACCGCACCCAATGCCAGGGCCAGGTGCGTCCAGAGCGCTTGCTGGAACTTGTCGGGGCGAGCGTTGAACTCCCGCACCAGCGACAGACTTTCCAGGCCCTCGCCACGCAGCAGGACAATCCAGCTCCCACCGATAAACACGAGCAGTATCAGTTGAAGCCAACGCCGGGCTTCGAGCCGGCCAAGGGTCTCAATCAACATCAGCGAAAGCAGGAACAGAAGAGACCAGAACCCTGCCCCGACCGACGAGCGGGCGTAGGGCGAACCCTCGGGCAGATGGAGGGCGGCAAACATATCCAGCAACAGCGGCATCGTTGCCAGTGAAAGCCCAATCAGACCGAGCAGGAGCTCATAGCGACGACGTAACGGCAATGTGGACAGCACAATGGTCGCCAACAGAATCCCCGTAACCAGCCCTGCCCCTGTCCATCCCACGGCCGAAAGTAGGCCATGGCCGGTGCCCGGAACAATACGGTTGGGTTGGATAGTACCAAGGTCCAGCAACCAGACCAGTGCCAGGGCCAACACCCCAAGCACCGGAATGACTCGGTTTGGGCGCAAAGTCTCGGTGATCGCCAAATCTTAGTCCTGAGCCAGGGAATCCAGATAGTCCCGCGCAACTGCTTCGGCAGGCACACCATTCACCGCAACCTGGCCATTCAGGCGCTGAAGAGTCTCCAGGTCCAGTGACTCAAAGACCGGCGCAAGAACTTCGCGGATGTTCGGATACGTTTCCAGCACCTCTGCGCGCACGATAGGCGCGGGCTGATAGACCGGTTGAACGCCCAGGGTGTCTTCCATCACCTTCAGGTCGAGTGCGTTCAGACCACCATCAGTGCCGTAGGTCATGGCGCCATTCACATCGTTGTCGGTCAGGGCCGCAGCCCGGAGCGTCGCAGCAGTGTTGCCGCCGGACAGGATCAGCAACTGGTCAGACCCCAGTTTGAAACCGTACGCTTCCTGGAACGCCGGCAACGCGCTGGCAGATTCGACAAACTCGGCACTGGCTGCAAACTTAAAGGCGCCGCCGCCATTGATATAGGAAGCCAGATCTTCAAGCGTGTTCAAGCCGTTCTCACGTGCCAGATCGCCCCGCACACTCATGGCCCAGGTATTGTTGGCTTTCGCCGGTGTTAGCCAGACAATGTTATGTGCCTTCTTATCAAGGCTGGCAGCCTGCTCGTAGGCCTTGGCGGCATCTTTCCAGATGTCCCGGTCTGCCTGATCATGGAAGAAAGCGGCATTGCCGGTGTACTCCGGGTACAGATCTATCTCGCCGGCCTTGATAGCATTGCGAACGATGCTGGTCGCGCCGAGCTGCAGGCGGTTCTCAACCGGAATGTCGGCCTCTTCGAGGGTTTGCAGGACCATCTGGCCTAACACGGCGCCTTCCGTATCGATCTTGGACGACACCACCACAGGGTCAGCGGCCAGAGCCGGCCCGGAGATCAGAACAAGGGTAAAAGCCGCTGCGCGGTAAAAAGGGGAGATAGCGGGCACGGTTATTCCTCTCATTGGTTGGCCTTTCTTTGATTATCAGATTATCAAGCCGCCACAACGCGCTAAAACGGGTTTCCGGCTGTTATCAGTCTATTGCAGGCAACTACGAAGACAAGGTTAATTTGGCTTCTCGCCGCATCATAGCGTCGACTAGCCCTTAAACATCACCGGCTCTGGCTTGCTGATTCGCGGAAATCTCAATCTTCCATGCAAACTTGCTCCTGAGCCTGTCACTCGGTTTTGAAGTTACTTACCCACCCAATCCTGCCAGTTCCCGCGTAAGAGCTGCCGCCGAAACCTCCTTGCAGCCACCAACATTCTGTCCCGCCCACAGAGGCGAAAAGTCACCGCTCCCCTCAGCTTCGGCTTTCGCACGTAATGGTGCAATGGCGGATGATGCCAGGGGGAAAGCAGGAGCTTTGGAACTCATCGGCCCCAATTCACGCATTATTCGGTTCACAATACCCCGGGCGGCGCCACCGCTAAACAGATTTGTCAGTGCGGTAACACGGCTGGTCTCTGATTTCAGGGCGGCGCGATGCACTGCTCTGGTTTGAGCTTCGGGGCACAACAAATACGCGGTGCCAATCTGCGCTCCGGCCGCCCCAAGCGCCATTGCAGCCTGTACGCCTTTGGAGTCTGCAATGCCGCCAGCGGCGATAACGGGGATTTTTACCGCGTTTACCATTTGTGGAATCAAGGCAAAAGTGCCGACCTGAGTACTGATGTCCCGCGACAGAAAAAACCCGCGATGGCCGCCCGCTTCAAGCCCTTGCGCGATAATGGCATCAACGCCCTGCGCCTCCAGCCAAAGCGCTTCGTCCACGGTTGTGGCGGTCGACAGTATCTTCCCGCCCCACCCTCTTATACGAGCCATCAACTCGGGTGCCGGCAAGCCAAAGTGGAAACTCACCACCGGCGGTTTGAAGTCCGCCAAGACATCCGCTGCCTCAGAGCTGAAAGGGGCCCTTCCCGCTTGCGCGGATACATCATTGGAATCGATACCCAACTCGTCGAAATATGGCGACAGCGCTTCGCGCCAATGATGCTCTGCATCGGCATCTGGCTCTGGGGGCGTGTGACAGAAGAAGTTGACGTTGTAGGGCTTGCTGGTCTGGTTTGTCAGTGCTTCCAACTCTTTTCGCAGTGCTTCAGAGCTAAGCATGGCGCAGGGCAACGAGCCCAGCCCTCCAGCATTGGACACCGCTACAGCCAGTTCATGCCCCTGCACACCGGCCATTGGCGCCTGGATGACGGGCAGATCAATTCCCAGCACATTCTGGATGGTCATTTTTTACCTCTAGATTCTTAATTGGTGGAGAGTCGCTCCCAAAGTTCATGGGCAACCACCCCCAGAGCGCCTTCCCGACGACGCACCAGATGAAGCTGTGAACGGCGGATCGGGTAACCTTTCAGATCAAGCGTTACCAGTTCGCCGGCCTCCAATTCACGGGCAATCAAGTGCTCCGGCAGACCGCCCCATCCCATCCTGGCCAGCACGATCTCTTTTTTAGCGGCAAAATCCGACACCGTCCAGCGTAGGCTCTCCGGAACCACGTCCCGGCTCTGGTCATATTGCCCCTGCCCGGTACCCGCCACCACAACCTGAACGTACGGGCGCATTTCAGCATTGCTCAGCCGCTTGCGACTGCTTGCCGGACCATAGCCGGGATGGGCTACCGGGATGATATTCACGGCGGTGTAGGGCGAAGCATGAACTGCCTCTGTGGAAAGACCATCCATTGTGGCGATGATAAAATCAACCTCGCCCGCCATGAGTCGTTCTGCACTGCCACCCATGGCATCCGACATCAGCCGGATATCCGTGGCTGGGTATGCCTCCTTGAGCTCACCAATCACTGACAGGAGATTACCCAACGGACAAGTGGCGGATACCGACAGCCGCACCTCCGCTTCCTGGCTGGCCGACAACTTGCCGGCCAACTCCTTCAGAGCCTGTACCTGGTCCAGCACACCCCGTGCCTGGCGGTAATAGGCCTTACCGGCTGGGGTAAGCACCGGGCGGTAACTCTCCCGGGACAGCAGGGTTAGCCCGGTTTCCTCTTCCAGGCTTTTGATGGCCTGGCTCAAAGCGGGCTGGGATTTGTAGAGCACCTCAGACGCTTTGCGAAAGCTGCCTTGCGTCACGATGGCATCCAGTACACGCAATTGCTCCAGCTTCATCGACGCCTCTTGTTTCTTCACCCAAAGATGATTCTATTAAATTATCATTATCATAATAACTCAATATTATTCTATTCTTATTGCAGGCAGTAATCTCCTCTGTGTCCAAGCCCAGTGCTTATCACACAGAGGAGATCCACCCATGAAACTGTATTTCAAGCCCGGCGCCTGCTCACTGGCGACACACATTGTACTTAGAGAACTGGGTATTGATTTCACCCTTGAGCCCGTTGATACCCAAACCCAGCGCACCGAGTCCGGTATCGACTATAAAACCGTCAACCCCAAAGGTTATGTGCCGGCGCTGGATACCGGCAGAGCGGTACTGACCGAAGGCGCTGCGATCCTTCAATACCTGGCGGAATCAACTACATTGATACCCGACGTAGGCACCCTTGAGCGAGCCCGTTTGCAGGAGCACCTGAACTACATTGCATCAGAGCTGCACAAGGCCTTTGGTCCCTTCTTCAAAGCCAGCGCAACGGACGAACAGCGTGCCCAGGCACTGGAGACCATCCCCCGCCATTTCGACTACCTGGAGTCTCTGCTCGACGATGGTCGAGTCTATCTGGTGGGCGACACCTTCACCGTTGCTGACGCCTACCTTTTTGTAGTGTGCAGTTGGGCCGCCGTGCCCGGGATCGATCTCAAGGATTGGCCGTTCCTGAACACCC
Organism: Marinobacter sp. Hex_13; assembly: GCF_001566815.1. Taxonomy (NCBI): domain Bacteria; kingdom Pseudomonadati; phylum Pseudomonadota; class Gammaproteobacteria; order Pseudomonadales; family Marinobacteraceae; genus Marinobacter; species Marinobacter sp. Hex_13. The sequence goes on along the minus strand of NZ_LSMM01000001.1, from coordinate 138,515 downwards.
TCTGGAATCGCATGGCGGCCCGGCCGAGCGTTAAAGCCGCAATGTTGTCGGAAGGACTGGTCGCACAATGAACTCACCCAAGCCTTACGAAACCATCCCGGTCCTGCTCGAAACCTATTTTGAAGGACTGCACAAGGCCGACAGCGCCATGCTCTCTGGCGTGTTCCATCCGCACGCCCAGTATGTGAGTGCAACACCAGAGGATTACCGGGTACTGTCGTTCGACGAATACCGGAAGGTGCTGGATCAACGGGTGCCACCAGCAAGCAACGGAGAAACCCGCAACGAGCGCATCATTTCGATCGAAACGGGAGGCCCGACTCTCGCGTTCGCGCGAGTGGAAATGACCATGATGGGGCGCGACTACACCGATTTCCTGACCCTGATCTACGATCAAGGCCGCTGGGCCATCATGGCCAAAATCTTTCACTATGAAATCACAAGCCAGGGAGACTGACCATGCCGTACGTCAATATCAAAATTACCCGCGAAGGCGGCCCGGAGGGCAAGGGACCTTCTGCGCAACAGAAAGCGGAACTCATCGTGGGTGTTACCGACTTGCTCGTCCGAATTCTGGACAAGAAACCGGCCTCAACCATGGTCGTGATTGATGAAGTGGCGCTTGAGGACTGGGGAATCGGGGGATTGCCGGTGCCAGAATATCGGGCGCAAGTGACAAAGCACAAGACAGCGGCAAGGGAATGAATCACTCCTTGCGATCATTCAGCAGTTGAGTCATGACACTCTGGTTGACCTGTATAAGACCGCGTTTTGGTCGATCCAGATCAATTATTATAAAGACGATCAAGGTAATCAGTATGGAAACCAACACTATCGGCGCGAACATACGTTTTCCACTCAACCCTGCGGAATACCCCATTATTCCCCCGGAGGAGACGAACACTATAAACAGTAAAACCAGTACAACTTCTGGAACTTGCATTTGAAGCAATGCATTTCTTTTACCTTGGCTATCAATAACGTCATTGAGTGATTTTACAAATGCGCCAGTTGTTACCGGGCGAGGGTCCACCTCGGTAGCTGATATTGCCAATGCCCATAACCGATTCTGCAAGTCGGCGATTTTATCATTGTAGGAAGTACGCTCTTCCGTTTTGGTAAGGTCCAACTGGCCAATTTCTACACGCAAACCAACATATTGCCGGAATAGATTGCCAGCTTCGTCTCTGTATTCCTCTGGCAGCAATTGAACCCTCAGTATTGCGGTTCCTATGGCATTCGCCTCATCTATTAAGGCCATACTTCGATTATCATATCGTTGCATGGACATGCTGAATGTAAACCCAAGCAACAATGCCAATAAACCCAGTACGCTGGCCTGAATGGAACTCGTGAGCGCTTTAACTTCATCGTCCGTATGGGACTGTACGAAACGCCCTACTCTAAATCCCACCTCATTAAGCGCCACTATGGCCATGAAGAGAATTGCAACGATAACAACACTGCTGAATCCGTAAAGCAGATCATGTTGGTTCATGGGTGATCCTTGGGGAGGCCAAAGCGTAGCGGTGCTTTATTTACCATGAACCCACGACATAACCAAGCTTTTCCGGTAACCACAACGCAATCCCCGGCACCAGCATCACCAACACCAGGCTAAGAGCCATCGCAGCCACAAACACCATGGCCCAACCGATGGTGTGTTCCAGGCGGATGTTGGCGATGCGGGTGGTGACCATCAGGTTCACGGCGACCGGTGGTGTGAACTGGCCAATGGCGATGTTCATGGCCAGCAATATGCCAAACCAGATCGGGTTCCAGCCAAAGTGATTCATCAGCGGCAGAACAATCGGAATCAGGATCAGGTAGATCGAGATGGCATCCAGCAGCATCCCGGCAATCAGCACCAGGACCATCACCAGACCCAACAGCACCCAGCCGTTTTCCGAGAGCGACAACAAGGCATCCGCAAGGTGCTGGAAAGTACCCAGCGTCGTCCCCGCCCAGGCGAAGATGCCCGCCAGCGCAATGATAAACATCACCACGCCGGAGGTAACGGCGGCGTCTGTCATCAGGCCCCAGAGGTTCCGCAGGCTGAGATTGCGATACAACACGCAACCGACCAGCACGCCGTATGCCACCGCCACCACGGCCGCCTCAGTGGGCGTAAACAGGCCTGAGCGCAGGCCGCCAAGAATGATCACCGGTGCAAACAGCGCGGGCAAGGCCGCCTTGAGGCTGGGCCAGAAAGGCGGGCGTTCTACCGCTTCGGGGTCTTCCCAACGGTACTTCTTCGCAAAATACAACGCTGGCGCCAGCAGGGACACGCCCGCCAGAATGCCCGGAAAAATACCGGCGGCGAACAGCGCCCGCAGATCAACACCAGGCACCACGATGGAATAAAGAATCAATGCAATGGACGGCGGAATCAGGATTGCTGTGGACGACGAAGCCGCAATCAATGACGCCGAAAACGGCTTCGGATAACCGGCCTTCTGCATGCTTGGCAGCATCACCATGGCAACAGCGGCCGCATCAGCTGGACCAGAACCGCTCATGCCACCCATGATCAGGCACACCAGCACCGCAACAACGGTCAGCCCACCATGGCGGGGGCCGATGATCGACTGGGCAAACCGCACCAGCGCGGCGGCAACGCCCGCACGCTCGAAGATCAGGCCGGTCAGGATAAACAGGGGAATCGCAATCAGCGGGTATTTGGCCACGCTGTTATACGTGTTGGTACCAAACGTGCCCAGCATCGCGGGCGGCAGTCCCGCGACGATACCCACCAGCCCGCCCAGGCCCAGGGCAATTGCGACCGGCATGCCCAACAGCAACGCCAGCAGGAAACTGCCAATCATCAGCAGATCAGGACTCATGGATCACCTCTGGGGCTTCCCGGCCGCGAAGGCGATCAACAAGGTTCTGGGTCAGGCGGATAATGATGGCTGCAGATAGTAGCGGCAGCCAGATCACGTAAATCCAGTTAGGTAATCCCAGGCCTGGTGACAATGACTCCCACTGGTATTCCTGCATGGCGAAGGTACTGCCATACCACGTCATGATCCCCAGGACTGTCACCCCGCCCAGCCATTGCAGGACAAACACCACCTTTCGTGCCCAGGGCGGCAGATAGTGCTCGATCAACTCAATGCGAATGTGCTGGTTGTGTCGCGCAGCCACCGCAGCGCCTGCGAAGGTAAGCACCACCAAAAGGAACACCGAGAATTCCTCGGTAAAGGCAAAGGAGGCATCTGTCGCGTAGCGCACGATCACATTGCCGAGGCTGATCAAGCAGATCGCAACCAGGGCAATGGTGGCCAGCCAGGCATCGAGCCGGAATTTGGGAGGACGGGACGGCATGGTAACTCCGGTTCGGAAAGAGCGCCCACCTGCAACGGTGGGCGCCTGAACAGATCGCGCTTACTGGTTACGGTTGGCGACCGCTTCCTGCGCTTGCTTGACCAGATCCTCGCCAATGCGCGGAGTCCAAGTTTCATAAACCGACTGGGTGGCCTTCATGAAGGCATCACGCTGCTCATCAGTCAGTTCGGTGACCTCTACGCCACGTTCCTTGATGGCGGCCAGGGTCGCATCGATTTCGCTACGGGATTTCTCGATTTCCCACTGGCCTGCATCAATCGCCGCCTGCTTCAGCAGCGCCTGGTCTTCCTCGCTGAACTGGTCCCAGATGCTGTTGCTGACTGCAAACACCAGCGGGTCTGCCATGTAGTGCCAGCGGGTCAGGTACTTCTGGCCAACCTGATCGATACGCGCCACGTCAAAGACCGATAGCGGGTTCTCCTGGCCGTCGACGGCACCGGTGGTCAGCGCCGGCTTGGCATCGGCCCAGCTCATCTGGGTGGGGTTAGCGCCCAGGGCCGTAAAGGTATCCTGGAACAGCGGCGAACCGACTACGCGTATTTTCAGGCCATCCAGGTCGGCCGGCTCATCGATGGTCAGCTTGGAGTTGGAGAGCTCGCGGAAGCCATTCTCGCCCCAGGCCAGCGGTGTAACACCACGCTTCTTGATCGCGGCAAAGACAGCTTCGCCAGCCTCGCCCTGGGTGATCGCATCGATGGCGGCATAATCCGGCATCAGGAAAGGCAGGGAAAACAGGTTCAGCTCGGGCACCTGAGGCGACCAGTTGATGGTGGACCCCACCGACATATCGATCAGCCCGGAGCGCATCGCCGAGAACTCTTTGGTCTGGTCACCGGAAACCAGTTGGGAGTTGCTGTAGATTTTCATGTTGATACGCCCATCGGAGCGCTCTTTCACCAGCTCCACCCATTTGTCGGCAGCCTGGCCCCAGGGAAACGCAGACGGCAGTACGGTGGAAACGGTGTATTCATCCTTGTAGTCGGCTTGAGCAACGGCACTGAACAGCAGGGTAGCCGCCGCGGCAGCAAGAAGAGAGCGACGTTTCAACATGTGGTTTTCCTTTTTATTGGGATTGTGAAGATCGCTGTGCCGCTATCAGGCAGCGGACCAACGATTGATTATAGAAATCGGGCTATCTGGGAGCAATAGACGAAGGTGGGAGTACCCCCTCCCCCAATGAATGAGTAATGCAATACGGCGAAAGGATAGTTGGTGCTACCCCAGGCTTTTAGTTTAGCTTGCCAGCAACAAAACAAGCTGAAAAAAATATTGGGGGACAATGTGTTAGACAGAGCAGCCAAACCTATGGTCAGTCTGGTAGACAAATACCTACCGGACCCCTACCTATTCGTCATCATACTGACACTGCTGTCATTCGTTGCCGCTATGGTGTTCCAGGGGCATAGCCCCATGGCGGTAGTAGAGATGTGGGGGGACGGTTTCTGGAACCTGCTGACCTTCTCAATGCAAATGCTGCTGGTACTGGTCACCGGCTTCATGATGGCGAGCACCCCACTGGTGCGTGGCATCCTGAACCGGATTGCAGGCCTTGCCAGAACACCGGGCCAGGCAATTGTACTGGTTACCTTCATCGCGCTGATCGCCAGTTGGATCAACTGGGGCTTTGGCCTGGTGGTCGGCGCGCTGTTTGCCAAAGCCCTCGCCCGGCAAAGCCGCGTACACTATCCGTTGCTGATTGCCAGTGCCTATTCAGGGTTCATTGTCTGGCACGGCGGGCTTGCAGGCTCCATCCCACTGACGATTGCCACAGAGAACCACTTCACTGCAGATGTGATCGGCGTTATCGGCACCAGTGAAACCATCTTCGCCTTCTTCAACCTGGCCATCGTCGCCGCACTTTTTATTATTGTGCCCCTGGTTAACCGCCTCATGCTGCCCAACGAAAGAGACAGCGTGTACGCGGACCCCAAAATCCTGAACGATGAGCCCGACACTTCGGTTGTTATCAATCGCCCGGCCGACTATCTGGAGAACAGCAGAACACTTGCCTGGCTGATCGGGTTCAGTGGTATCGCATTCATCTTCCAATACTTTATCGAGGGTGGCGGGCTGAACCTGAACATCGTGAACTTCATGTTCCTGTTCGTTGCCATCATCCTGCACCAGACCCCAAAGCGCCTGCTTGCCAGCCTGAATGAAGCCGTGAAAGGCGGCGCCGGCATCGTTATCCAGTTTCCGTTCTACGCCGGCATCATGAGCGTAATGACAGCTTCCGGACTGGCAGCAAGCATCTCAACAGGGTTTGTGTCCATTGCGAGCGCCGAGAGCTTGCCATTCTGGAGCTTTATCAGCGCCGGGGTGGTCAACATATTCGTGCCATCCGGCGGCGGCCAGTGGGCCGTTCAGGCGCCGGTTATGCTGCCTGCTGCACAGGAGCTTGGCGCTGACATATCCAGAGTGGCCATGGGGGTTGCGTGGGGCGACGCCTGGACCAATCTCTTACAACCTTTCTGGGCTCTGCCTGTGCTTGCCATCGCTGGGCTGAAAGCCAAGGACATCATGGGCTACTGCCTGATGCTGCTGATCGTCACCGGCATCATTATCAGCGCGGGCCTGACCTGGCTTTAACTGCCATCCAAATATAAAGGCCGGAGAGTAGCGCTACTCTCCGGCCTTTGACACGGATAAAAGCTATCTAGACACGCGTTCAGGATACGCCTCTAGCGCTTCCTCAGAATGGCGCGGTCTTGCTCAACAAAATCACATGCTTTTACCTTGGGCCATATGCCGCTCATGGAGCTCATTGTTATACTCACCAAGGCGCTCACGAGCGTTCTCAAGCTCTTTCCAGGCTTCCTGTAGCTCCGATAGATCTTCCTCGGCGGGCGCCTGGTCCTTGATGCCACTATCGAGGCTTTCGTATTTGGCATCTATCCGCTCAGCCACGTTCTGGTACTTGGCCCAGGCCGCCTGATACTGTTCCCGCTCGCGTTTCCAGTTTTGTGCGTTTGCCATTGCTTACCTCCCACTGGTGCAATTGAGTGATGGGGAATTTTCGCCTCACTCATCATGACGTTACGGCCGGAAGGGGCTTTTTCAACCAGAGACAAATTACGGAATAGACAGTTGGAAGCCGCCTGGGTTGAGCAGCCCCTCAAACATTTGTGCTGCTCATAACGACCCACGTTAGTTGCAGAATCATGACCGTCCTTCCCTACGGGCTCACCAGCACGTAGTCGATCGCCGCACACACGGCAGCAGCCTGCGCTGCATTGCATTGCTCGGGGGTCACTCGTGCGCTGTCGGGATAGACTTCGGTGGTGGTCCTGTATGGAGCACTGGTGATACTGGCGCACAGGCCCAGCTGTTTGAGCGGGTACTGAATGACGCCTCGAGCGGCGACCGGTGAGCCAAAGATCTCGCCGTTACCATCGGCCGGTGCGATGTGTGTGACCTGCTCCACCGCCTCAATCAACGCCTGTTGAAACTCGGGCTCTGGGCTTTCGCTGTCATCGACCAGATAGAAGCCGTCAGGAATTTCCCCCGGCTCGAACGGCTTGCCGTCTCGGGCCGCGAGCGCGGGACGAAACTCGGTTTCATCCGTATCAGTGGTCTCGTGCAGATCGATATGCATCAATGCATGATCGCGAACGGGGGCCACCAGTCGCATAAGCGCCGCCGCCTCATCCGCCAAACCGTCATCTCGGAACGAACGGTTCGGGTCGACCGCGTTCGGGTTCCAGCGATGAATGCGCTCGTATGCCCAAGGGCTGACGCACGGCGCAACCAACAAATTGACACGGCCCGCGTAATCCTCCGCATGCTGATCAACGAACTGCAGCGCACCGTGTACGCCGCTGGTTTCATAGCCATGAACCCCGCCTGTTATCAGCACGACCGGCAAATCCTCACGCCAGTCGCGGCTGCGAATCGCCATCAGCGGATAATGGTTGGCGCCATAATCCAGATGGCCATATTCTTTCACATCAAAACGTGGGCGCAGACGCTCGATCACGCTCAACACATCAGACTCGTAGCTCCGTTGACGGGTCTGCTGTGACAACCACTCAGCACGTTCCACCTCACCCCAGGGAGTGCCAGGCTTACCGATGGGATAGGGTGCGGGAGCCGTGTTCATATCATCTTTCCTCCATATGAGTTGTCAGACGTCGTACTCGTCGTGGCGGCGATTCCATACGTAGGGCTCCGTCTGCGGCCAGCCTTCCGGTGAGTCTTCCCACGTTTCCTGACGACCAAAGGGAGTCAGATCCAGGTATGTCCAGAGAGTGCCAAGATATTCGACGCCACGCGCACCCGTATAGTAGGTGCGGTAGATGTCATCTCCGTCGCGAATAAAAACACTGGCACCGTGCCGTTCACCGTTATCCGTGGTTGCGCCGAAATCGACGTTAAAGTCGCTCTCGTAAGAGGAATACCATGGAACAGGCGCCGTCCATCCCATCCGCGACCTGTACTGCACGAGCTTTTCCCTTGGTGCGCGTGACACCATAACCAACGACGTATCGCGAGCATGCAGGTGGGCCGGGTGTGTCATGGCATCTACCAACCAGGAGCAACCGTCGCAGCCAGCGTTCCAATCCGGGGCAAACATGAAGTGATAAACAATGAGCTGACGGCGCCCTTCGAACAAATCGAGCAGGGACACTGCGCCATTTTCCCCCTGGAGCGTATAGTGCTTGGCCACCTTGACCATCGGTAACTTCCTACGCTCTGCGTTCAGTGCATCCCGTGCCCGGGTTAACTCTTTCTCTTTTACAAGAAGCTGATCCAGCGCCGCTTTCCACTGTTCCGAAGAAACGACCTCCGGTAATGGCTGTTTATCTGTCGCCATTGTCTGAGTCTCCTATGCGTTCAATGTAGGGCCTCCGGCAACCGCGGAAACTGCATAACACTGCGCACGGTTTTGGGCTGGAGTTGTCGCCACACTAGTTCGACAGGTTTAGCTGCCAAGACACACCATACCTATCATTCAACCACCCGAATTTCTGGCTAAAACCATAATTATCCAGCGGCATTAGCTCTGAGCCACCTTCTGCCAGGGCTTTAAATACGTCCTCAATTTCGCTCGCCGATTCGCACTCAACATACAGCGACATGGAGGGCGTAAACGTAAATTGGTGATCAAGGTGGCTGTCGAGCGCCATAAACTCTCGACCGTTTATCTTAAACTTCGCCATTTTCACAGAACCTTCTGGTTCATGCTCGCCGGCCTGGTAACGTTGAATATCGTCGATCTCTGAACCAACGAATAGCGAGGTATAAAACCTGACGGCCTCCTCGGCTTTCCCAGCCTGCTCTCCAACAAACATGAGTGACGTTGCGATGGATTTCATCTGTGTCTCCGTTCCAATCAGATAACATTCCGCAGCGGACCACACACGCGCGCATCCGCCGGTGCTTAACGAGGTTGTAAAGAAACCGGTTCCAAGCGTTCCCACCACCAGTCTTGATTATGTTTTTTTACACGCCACGAACTCACCTTTGCCTACCGGCACAGTAGTGGTGGTAAACCCGCCAGTGCTGTCGACAAAATCAATGAATTCCCTCAGTTCCTCAGCGTGCGAAACCGCATTGTCACACACCAGAATGCCCCCGGGCCGAATGAGGGAAACGATTTGGTCAGCAACTTGAACGTAGCTCGCGCGGTCGGCGTCAAGAAAAACCAGATCAAACAAACGGCTAGCTTGCCCGAGATAATCGACGGCGCCCATTTGTACCACAGTGATCTTATGATCGAGATTGGCACGTTTGAAGTTGCTTTTGGCCTGACTAATCTTGAACGGAGACACTTCCAGAGTGGTCACATGTCCATCCTCTGGTAGCGCGGACGCTATCCACAAAGTGGAATAACCGTTAGACGTTCCGATCTCCAGAACCTGTCTCACTGCGCCAGCTTTTATCAGTACCGACAAGAACTCCCCGGTATCCCTGGTGATGTTGAGATACTTGCGATCTTTCTGCTCTACCGACGCATCGTTCTCTTTCCCTAGCGTCTCGAGTTCTTCTAAAAGTTCCTTGAGTTTCACGTCGCTACTCCAGAAGCAACATTCAGCTCAGCCAGCCGAATCTATCTTCAGTTCTACCAGATTGCAGTGCCCGCAGTGCGTCGCTCAGTTTTCGAGTGTTAGGGCCGGTGCTACCATCGCCTACCTTGTATGTAGCGCCTTTGTGCACAAACGACCCCACACCAGAAAGAACAGCCGCTGTTCCGGATAACGCGGCTTCTCCGGTCTGAATCCAATCCATGACCTCAGCAACGGTAAAATCTCGTTCGATGACGTCATAGTTCAAGTCTCGAGCAAGGGTTATTACCGAATCCCGGGTGACGCCATGCAGAAACGACGCATCCAAAGGCTTCGTGAGCAGCTGAGAATCATTGATCAGGAAGAAGTTCGACGCCCCTGTTTCCTGCACATCGCCGTTCGGGCAGAACAACACCTGATCTGCTCCATGTTCTTTCCTGGCTTTAACGACATGGCGAAGCGCTGAGGCATAATTACCTCCGGCTTTCGCCTGACCGAAGCCGGGAGTACTCCGCAACTCCTGATCTTCGATCAGGATAGTCAAACCATGACCACCTCTCGAGAAATAATCTCCGACGGGCGACGCCAACACATAGAGCATGGCCTGTGCAGAGGGCGCACCCGCCGCACCGATGTTCTCCTCCGTGCCAATCAGTGCCGGCCGTAGGTAGAGCGCACCAGGTGCTTCCGGTATATCGTCAAGACATAAATCAACGAGTTGGCGGATCATTGCTTCGACAATGTCGGCGGGCGGCAGAGGCAAGCAAAGCAACTCGGCGCTGCGCTGGAAGCGCTCAACATGGCGGTCGAGGCGAAAAATACGAACGCCGCCATTCTGCATCCGAAAAGCTTTCATGCCCTCGAAACACGAACTGCCATAATGCAACACATGAGATGCTGGGTGTAGCGGCAAAGGTCCTACCGGCAGTGTCTCCACCTCAGACCAACGCCCATCGGCAAAACGGACGAGTGTCATATGATCGCAAAACTGAGTGCCAAATGGCGAGGCGGTATGATTAGCTGACGATACAAGCTTTGCTGACGGGGTTTCTTTCACGATTGAATGCCTCCGCAGAGACAGCGACCCATTTGCTTCATCTGTACACCTCCTTGTCTGCTTGTTTGATCCCGTCAGAACCTGGACTGAATCGACTGTTCCATACCTAACATTCAGTTTGAATTTTGGCTCCCTTTTGAACCAAACCCATGAACCGGTGCAGGCCACCACTGCTGTGGCCTATTCGCTTTATATCTCAATGTACCACTTGGGTTTCATGCGCCCGAAATCCCGGCGGACATTTGCTTTCAGTGCCTTCCTGGAATCCAACACCTTTGCATCACCACGCTCTCTGACCAAAGCGCCGTATCGTCGGCGTAAATACCCAGCGCGTTTGCAGTCCGTTTAGCCTCGGCATAACTGATGCCTGCTAAAGCTGCACTTGCGGCTATACCACAACCAGTGGTTTCTTCCTGAACAACGGGTTCCATATTTTTACCATCTGACACGGAACGAACCGTTAGAGCATCCCCAACGATTACTCATGCTGCAATACATTGATGAGCTTTCCGAACGGATCACGAACATAGAACCGGCGGACACCCCAGGGCTCACTTACCGGGCCGTACTCAATCTCAATATTTCCATTCTTCACTCTCTCCAAAGCGATCTCCAGGTTATCAACCTCGATAGACAGATCAGGAACTGCCGTTCCGGAGCCACCTTCCGATGCCACGCTTACCTGAGTAGTCATTTCCTCGCCCGAGCTATAGGTTCTTATCCATCCATGATCCATCACAACCTTAAGCCCAAAAATAGCCGAGTAGAATTTCTCTGCTTCGGAGGGGGTTGCCGCCGCTATGTTGGTAACGATTCGTTTTACCTTCATTTTGTCTCCCGCAGATTGAGGTTCATTTAGCTCTAACCAGGCAGTATAGTCGCCACTGGCTCGGCACACTCTTCTGCCTGACCCCATCAAAACCCGGGGATTTCAGGTTTTATCTACAGTCTCAAAACATTGTCATCAGGCACTTGTCGCGTGGATGGCCTTGTGAGCATCTGCTATTTCATACTGGCTAAACACTTGAATGTTATGACGACGTAGCAACGCAGCCGTAACCCCCATTCCTGAAGTTCGGTTACCTGAAAAGCTACCGTCATAGATGAATGAACTTCCGCAAGAGGGACTAGACTCGGCCAGTATCGCTATTTCAATGTTGAATTTCTTGCACAGTTCCAAGGCAATCGAGGCACCTGCAATAAAATCGTCGGTAACAATATTTCCGTCTTTCTCAACAACATTGGTTTCGCCATCTAATACACTGTTTCCGCTTCCTCCGTAGATCTCCGCAGGCATCCTTGGGATATTCATTCCGGCTTCAACTTCGGGACACACTGAAACAACCCGACCTTCTGTTATCCAGGTCTCTACAAGCTGATCATTCATCGAAAGGCTCCCACCATCGTATCGAACCCGTTTCCCTAGAAGGCAGGCGCTCATTAATACTCTTCTCAACTTACTAGACCTCAATATTGCTGTGTTTATGCAGCATTCTCAAAATGCCATTGCCGCTGATATCGACACGATCAGCAGCCCAACCCATCCCGGGTGCATTCCTTTGGTTGCGAAAAGTACCAATGCGCTGGACACGCCCATTGAAATTGCCACCGCTCGGAGAAACAAGCCTCGGACATCGGTGACCGGATAAAGAGACATGAAAATGAGTACCCCCGCAATGGCCAGACCAAATACAGAAACGATGTGCCATGTGGCCCACAAAATTCTAACGTAACGCTCTCTGAGGACTGGCTGCCCCTGCGTTGGGACAATTGTCTCTTTACGCATTCGCTGGAAAATCAGAACTTCGCCAAGCGCTGAATGGACAACCGCTACAACGATGGCGACCAGTCCACCAACTAACAACCAGCTTTCACTCGCCATCCGATTCATTCCTTTGATGCAGGGTCAGGGTGCTGTGGCTTAATTTAGCGCGTCCACCGACACGTATAGAGAATTACCATCGCAGCTTGCTATTTGCTACTGGCAGCAAGGTGAGATGGCCTTTATTTGAGGCTTGGGGGTCGAAACCATAGTCTCTGGTGATGTGCTTGACCTATGAGGCACACGGTTGGAGTGAAAAAATGAAAAGCCCAAACCACACATTACCAAGAAGTATCAGTAACTTGATGCCGCCCCGCGCAAAGGCCGGAATATTTTGATATCGGAATAAATACCCGATCACCACCCATTGCACAACCAGCCACACGACTGAGAAATACAGAAAACCTTTGTGGCACTCTACGTCAGTTGCTGTGTAATACGCATACCACCAAGCCGAAACTGCCCCTGTAGCGAGTAGCACAAGAATCACGCAAGATAGAATATTGCGCCAACGCGGGTAACCCGTGCTTAAAAGCTTTTCTTTCGCTTGGCTAAATTTTGCTGTCATTCAAGTCTCTTTTCCAATTGCCACAAAACGAATGCCAACCTCCGACTCGATTTTGCTGAATAACTCCTTAACTAGAACCTTCCGAATCACTGAGGTGCGGCCCTGCATCATATTAATCTCAATGACCGTGTAAGCGGATGATCTTACATCTGGATAGTAAAAGTCCTCAGCATCCGTGGGGATGAAACGATGAGCCCGCTTGTCTTCTGGCATGCCCAAGACTGACTTCATACATCCGTGAATGGCATCAGAAAGCTGAGCCCTGACCGGATCAAGGTGTTTCTTGATTGCAAAGATCAAATGCGTAGAACTTGGTGTCAGGTATCGGGTTGTGGAAATAGGGCTCAATTTCAGTAAACCCCATTCTCTCGTACAAGGCTTGGGCTTTTTTCGTGGGAGGTACTGCGTCCAGAACGAGCCGGGCATAGCCTAAAACTCTGAGTTTTTGGAGGAGGTTTTCCATAAGCGACCATCCGATATCCTTCCCCTGATGTTTCGGACGGACGTACAAACGCTTTACCTCTGCTGTTTGATTGTCGATTCTCCTGAAGCCCACGCCCCCAGCAACAACAGAGTCCACTATTGCAAACGTATATTGTCCACTTGGCAAAGAAAAGAGTGCTTCTATGTTAGCCATCTCTCCCGCAAAATCCTGATAAGAGAGATCAATGCCGAGCCAATCAACGTACTCATGAATTAGCCGTCGGAGTTCCCTGCTATCCGAGGGAAAGCGCACATCCCTGATTACCATCGACTACTCCCTGTTTTTGACTATTGCTTAACACTGAACGAAGCAGCGACTGAAGGCCCTCCGCCTTCCGTCGCTGGTTAGCAAGCCCATAGGGCTGCACCATAGATTACTACACCAGTTCCAAAGACAAACTGGCACAAGATCAGTCCGCGAAACGCGGTACTGTATCGGACGATTATTCCGTGGCGACTCGAATCATTTGCGAAGAGCCTGCTGTGCGGAGGGAAGCTCTTCTCAAGCTCCTGAAGACCCGGGATGGTGAGACGCAGAAGGTGTTGGCTTCTCAAATCCACCAGCCAGAACACCAATGCCAAAATAATGATGAATGCGCCTAGCAACACTAGAAGTACAGGATTGAACTGCCTGTCGATGGCAGTGAAAACACCGCCATCTGCGAAGATCGAGAGAAGCACAAAGAAGTTGAAGCCCTTTAGTCTCTGCTCCGCATTAAATTTGAAATGGTCCCAAAGGTATTGCCACTCATCCATGTGATGTCCTTATTTGCTAACAGCGTGCTATACGAACCCGTGCGCATATCAGGCGTTCGCATACCCCCAGCCAACATCGATCAATGCCCGGAATGGTCCATCCCGTGCTCTTCCATCTTCATGTCGCCGTCCAGCGGCTCAACATGCAGCATCACGTCCATCGTGTCTGCTCCGTCAAAGCTCACCGTCAGCGGCACGCGCTCCCCTTCTTTCAACGGCCCATCCAGTTTTTCCAGCATCATGTGGTAGCTGTGGGGTTTGAGCTCCACGGTTTCACCGGCGGGGATGGTCAGGCCACCTTTCAGAGGGCGCATGCTCATGGTGCCGTCGGTCATGGTGCTTTCGTGAATGGAGACGCTCTTCGCCCTGGGCGTGGTAGCGCTGGTCAGGGTGATGTCGCTGTCGCTGTGGTTGGTGATCACCATGTAGCCAACGCCCATGGGTACACCGGGAGGCGTCGGGCGGCTCCAGGGGTGATTGATGGTTATGGAGTCTGAGGAATGATCGTGGGCGGCGGCCGGGGTGACAATCAGGGTGCTGCAGGCGATCAGGGCGCTGGCGGCCAGTTTTTGGAGTGGGTTCATGTTCCTTGTTACCTCATCAATGGTTGTTTCAATGGAAGTCGTCGTCAGGGCCGTGGCGTTCCGGTTTCAGGAAACGTGTGCCGCCAGAGCGTGAATTCAGTTGCTGGATATTGGTTGGCGCACCGGTTCCATCCAGCTCTACCAGGCCGATACCGGCGTTGTTCCATAACCGTTCGCCAGCATCACGCCCTTCGGGCAGCCTGGGGCTCACTCGCATGCGCCGGCGCTTGGTAAACCAGTTTAGCGGGGACCAAGGCGCGTACAACCAGCGATTGATCCTATCCAGCCACTCCATAAGGGTGTGGGGGAATTCGTTCTTGAGGCCGCTGCTGGTAATTTGCCAGATTCTAGGCCGTTCCGGCCTGTGCCGCAGTCGAACATCGTAGACGAATGAGTAATGTACGTCACCCGAGAGAATCACGAAGGTTTCCGGTGTGCGGGAGTGGCCGAAGATATTGAGCAGAACATTGGCAGCACCCCGGTGGGCCATCCAGTTTTCAGCGTCCACCACCAGGGGTTTGCCGAAGAAGGTGAACACACTCTGGATGGCTTCAATCAGTTTTACACCGAACATGGGCGCAGGCGACACCACAATGACAGCGTCTTCGCCCATCACATCCTGCTGGAATTCGGTCAGCGCTTCCCAGTCCAGCAGGCCGGAAGGCCGCGCCCGATTAAGCTCGCTTCGCCACCGGCGGGTGCGGGTATCCAGCACCACCACTTTAGGTGACGTCTGCAGGGTGTAGTGCCATCGCTGGAACTGCAGCAGATCATCAATCAGTTGGTCCTGCCCGGCGTGATTAAACACGCCATCCTGCTCTGGGGAGGCGGCCAGTTCCTTGATGGCGGGCATGATGTCATCGAAGGCGTCGGGGTTGTTGCCCCAGCCCTGGCACAACAGGTATGCCACCAGGGCATTGCCAACGATGCGCCGGGAAAACGGGTGTTCATAGGTGGTGGTTTCCCAAAGGGCAGACAGGTTCCAGTCGTCGGTCACGTCGTGATCGTCAAAGATCATGTAGGTAGGCAAGTGTGCCAGCGCCCGGGAAGCTTGTGGCAGGCCAGCGACGAAGTCATCGATGGCGGCCTGCTGGTCCTGAAAAACGGCGGCATCCTTGGAAGCCAGCGCAGGCTGGTCCCGTTCGACCAGTTCCCAGCACACAGGCGACCACACCAAGAGGTACATGGCCATCACTTCGCTGAGGGAAATCAGGTGGTTGTGGGCGCTGGCAGTGGTGAACACCGGTTTTCGCACACCGCCGAAGAATCGCTCGATCAGCGCTTCATTGCTACGCACATCCGGGAGCAGCTTTTCCCTATGAAAGTAGGTGTCTGCGTTTTCCCGCAAGGTTTTGCTGTCGCCGACCGAACCGCCGGAGAGCGTTTCCTCATACAAACCCAAACGGTCGATCAGGTGATGTATGGCCCGCAGCATGGGGCCGGCCACGTCGTCCGCGTATATCTGGTCGCCGGTCATCAACAACAATGCTGGCCGCTCTGTGATATCGCCTTCGGCTTCCAGTAACGATTGATCCACTCTCACCAAACCGTCGGCAGCGGCGGAATGGGGCCGCCGGCAGGAACCATGGGCGATCCGGTCCAATCGCTCCCGGATCACGAAGTCAGGCCGCTCGGCGCCCGGCAGGCACAGGTGTGGCGCCCATTCCCGTATCCATCGCTCGTCGCTCCCGACCGAATCCACGGTGTCGTCCGAAACGCCCAGGTCGTAACCGATGCGCGTGTTGGCTGGCAACGGGTCGTTCAATCCAACGTCGATCAGATAGAGGTAGGCGGAGGCGCCGAATCGCACCCTGGTGACGTCCTTCTCTGTCAGTACCCGGTCCATCCATGGCTCATCCGCATCTTGCAGATACAGGCGCAATCTCAGGGCGAGCGCACAGGAGCCGACCAGCCAGAGCGTAAGCCGGTTGAGAGAGGTATGCCGGAGAACAGGCCCGGCCAACACCGGCGACAGGGGCTTTGAAGATCGCTCATTCATTTAATCCTCCTGACACACTTTGCTGTTTTAGTGGTGTCTACCTGACCTATTTCGGGCCCTTGCGTGCTGCGGAAGGCGCGCCTCAACCAACGTCTGGTGACAACAATGCGAGTCGGTGACAATTTTTCCAAGAACCTGCAAAAACTGGGTTACTACTCCGGAAACGCGGTGCGCTCCCTGGTTCCTCGAGCCTACTGGCAATGGCAGTGCGACCTGCTGATGTCGGAATACGAGGCGATGACGGGCGAACGCAGAGCGGCGATTGACGCAAGGGTTGCGTACTACAATCGCCTTTCAAACCCGTTCACGCTACCAGCAACCGCCGAACCCGCCGGCGACTTTACCTTCGCCGGCAAAAGCAGCGCCTACTGCTTCGATTTTCGCAATCTGATCCAGTGTTTCCCCCGGAACCGAAAAGTGGACTACCAGTTCGGTGATGTAACCGAAATCCCGAACGAACCCCGTTTCGTGAAAAGCCGCCCGGTACGTCGTGATGCCTCCAACCGTAACTCAGTATTGCTCAAACTCAACTCGGTTCGGCATTACCAGTTTGTAGAGGACCCGACACCTTTCCGCCAAAAGAAGCCCCTGGCGGTGTGGCGCGGCAAGTCCAACCGCCAGCACCGCATCGAATTTGCTACCCGCTTTAATGACCACCCCCTCTGCGATATTGGCTGCACCCAACATAAGGAACCCGCACCCCAGCCCTACCACAAGGACTTCATGAGCATTGAGGAACAGCTGCAGCACCAGTTTGTGGTGAGCGTGGAAGGCATTGATGTGGCGACGAACCTGAAGTGGATCATGGCCTCCAATTCCCTGTGCCTGATGCGCCGGCCCCGCTTTGAAACCTGGTTCATGGAAGGCTCACTGGTGCCCGGTTATCACTATGTAGAACTGGCCGATGACCACTCTGACCTGCCGGAAAAAGTACGCTATTACCAGAATCACCCTGAACAGGCAGAGGCCATCATTGCCAACGCCAACCGGTATGTAGAGAAGTTTTTCGACCAGCAGATGGAACAGACCATTGCACTGCTGGTGATCCAGAAATACCTTCACCTGAGCGGGCAGGAGGTGTACGACCTCCCACGCCTGAAGGCCGGTTGACCGATAGATAGGGAACATCGAGCCCTGGATTTGAGCGCCTAACTCCCCGGCGACACACGCGCCAGTATCGTCGGGTTTTCTGACAACGGCAGTGCCATAACCACTCCCTCGTTCGACGATGGGTATATGCCGGTCAGTGCCGTAATATTTACCTGATGGGATACCAGCACCACTGGCAGGCCTGGCTCCATTTCATTCACAATGGCGATGGTCTGCTGGGTATGCATGTCTGAGTTGCTACGGTTCTGGAAAAACGAGTTCAGCGACATCATCTCCTTCACCGGCCCCACATCCATTCCCCGCGCGGTATCGAGGCAGCGGCACCACTGACTGCTGAAGACCCTGGCCTCCTCAACGCCATGCTCCGCCAAATAGACCTTCCAAGCCAGCGCCTGCTCGCGCCCTTCGGCATTCAGGTTTCGCTGCGTGCTGCAATCGTCGACATCAAAGTTCGCGGGGTCGCCTGTTCCCGGTGCCAGGGCGTGTCGCAACATCAAAACCGCCCGGCCTTCCCGGAGAGCCTCCCAGGCCTCTGATTCATCGGCGTACGCAGTTCCTGCAAAAAGGGAAATCAGCCCCAGCGAAAACACAAGAAGTGCAGTAAGAACACTGTGAGTTTTCATAAGTTTGTCGATCCTCCACCCGCAAAGCATGCAACCACGTAATTAATACGCACCCCAAACCTACCAGGCTCACATCATCAAAAGGTAAACTTCACCAAGCACCGAACCAACAAAGGAACCAAACATGCCAATCTGGGTCGACGCCGACGCCTGCCCCGTGCCCATTCGGGAAATCCTCTGCCGCGCCGCCACCCGCTGGCAGGTCGATACCACCTTCATCGCCAACCACGCCATTAACCTGCCCCCGAGCCCTTACATCAAACGCCGGCAGGTACCCCAGGGTTTCGACGTGGCCGACAACGACATCATTGACCAGATGGAGACAGGCGATCTGGTGATCACCCAGGACATCCCCCTGGCTGCCGAAGCCATCGAAAAAGGCGCGGACGTGTTCAACCCGCGCGGCCAGGCTTTCACCAAAGAGAATATTCGTCAGCGCCTGGCCATGCGCAACTTCATGGAAGAAATGCGCAATGCTGGCCAGGTCACCGGTGGCCCGGCGCCCTTCAGCCAGACCGACCGCAAGGAATTCGCCGACAAGCTTGACCGCTGGCTGCAACAGAACGCCAGTAGGTGATAATGATTCCATTTTAAATTCTCGACAAATCCGCTACGCTTGCCGCTTTCTGGCGCAAGCGGAGCGAACCATGACAGAGTCTTCCCCCCACACCACCAGCAGCTTTGCCGCCCTGGGCCGACTGCTGAAATACGCTCGCGGCTATCGTCGCCAGATCATTACCGCCACCACTTGCTCCATCATCAACAAGTTGTTCGATATCGCACCGGAGATCCTGATTGGTATCGCCATCGACGTGGTGGTAAACAAGGAAGAAAGCTTTGTGGCGGGCCTGGGCTTTGAGACCGCTCAGGAGCAGATCACCATCCTGGCTGTGCTGACCTTCTTTATCTGGGCCGGCGAATCGATATTCGAGTACCTGTTCCAGATCCTCTGGCGCAACCTGGCTCAACGCCTGCAGTCCGACCTGCGGCAAGACGCCTACGAGCATGCCCAGAAGCTGGACATGAGCTTCTTTGAAGCCCGCAGCTCAGGGCAACTGGTCGCCACCATGAACGACGACGTCAACCAGTTGGAGCGTTTCCTGGATGGCGGCGCCAACGCCATGATTCAGGTGGTGGTGACGGTCGTTGCCGTAGGCGCTGTGTTTTTCGTATTGTCACCGCTCATTGCCCTGCTGGCGTTTACTCCCATTCCGCTGATTATCTGGGGCGCGTTCTACTTCCAGCGCAAGGCTGGCCCGCTGTACGCCGACGTGCGCGAGAAGGTCGGTGACCTGTCGAGCCGGTTGGCCAACAACCTGGGCGGCATTGCCACCATCAAGAGTTTCACAGCCGAAAACCGGGAAGCG
Organism: Marinobacter sp. Hex_13; assembly: GCF_001566815.1. Taxonomy (NCBI): domain Bacteria; kingdom Pseudomonadati; phylum Pseudomonadota; class Gammaproteobacteria; order Pseudomonadales; family Marinobacteraceae; genus Marinobacter; species Marinobacter sp. Hex_13. The sequence continues at coordinate 118,793 of NZ_LSMM01000001.1, read as the reverse complement.
GAGCGGCTGAAAGCCAGCAGTGAAGCCTATGTGGACGCAAACCGCCGGGCTATTCGCATCAGCTCCGCGTTTATTCCGGTGATCCGCATGGCGATCCTGGCGGGTTTCCTGGCCACCTTTACTGTTGGCGGCATGATGGCCCTGGAAGGCTCTCTGAACGTCGGTGCTTACGGCGTGCTGGTGTTCCTGACCCAACGTTTGCTGTGGCCTCTGACCGGCCTTGCGGAAGTAATCGACCTGTTTGAACGGGCCATGGCCAGCACCCGCCGCATCCTGGACCTGCTGGCTGAGCCGGTTCACGTTCGGGATGAATCCGGCAAAACGCTGGAACAGCCGGTGAAGGGCGAAGTCACCTTCGAGGGCGTGAGCTTCCACTACCCGTCCAGCGGTGCCGGTATCGACGACATTTCGGTAGCGGTACCAGCCGGCAATACCCTGGCGCTGGTCGGGGCGACCGGTTCCGGTAAGTCCACACTGATCAAGCTGTTGTTGCGTTTCTACGACCCCACGGGCGGCCAGATCCGCATCGACGGCCAGCCCATCCAGTCCGTCAGCCTGAAGTCCCTGCGGGAGGCCATCGGCCTGGTCAGCCAGGACGTATACCTGTTTGAGGGCAGCATTCGTGACAATCTCGCCTACGGCTCCCCCGGCGCGAGTGACGAACAGATTATCGAAGCGGCCAGGACGGCGGAGGCCTGGTCATTCATCGAGGCACTGCCCGAAGGGCTTGCCACCGCCGTGGGTGAACGAGGAGTTCGGCTTTCCGGTGGCCAGCGCCAGCGCCTTTCACTGGCCCGCGCACTGCTGAAAGACCCGCCCATTCTGGTGCTCGACGAAGCCACGAGTGCCGTGGACAACGAAACCGAGGCGGCCATCCAGCGCTCCCTGAAGCGGATTGGGCACAATCGCACCGTGATCATGATCGCGCATCGGCTGTCCACCATTGTGGATGCCGATACCATTGCCGTGGTAGCCGGCGGGCGCATTCTGGAATCCGGCCGCCATGAGGAACTGCTGGAGAACAACGGCCCCTATTCCGCACAATGGCGCGTACAGACCGGTCAGGCCTGACAGCACGCCATACATTGCCAGGCATACATTGATAGTAATTCGCATTTAGATTATTCTGCAGGCCCTCAGATCCATGGGAGCCTGCATGTCTGCGTTCTTTGAAGTATCCAGCCTGGGCGTGCACATTGGTGACGCTGCCATCCTTGACAACATCAACATCGAGTTTCGTGAAGGCGAGGTCACTGCCCTGCTCGGTCACAATGGCTCCGGCAAGTCCACGTTATTGAAAGTGCTGGCCCGCCAGATGTCGCCTTCTTCGGGCAATGCAAGCCTTCTTGGCAGCTCATTCCGGACCACCGGCGCGCGGGAATTCGCCCGTACGGTCGGTTACCTCCCCCAACATCCACCGGGCACAGACGGCCTCACCGTACGGGAACTGGTTGCCCTGGGGCGTTATCCCTGGCGCGGGCCTTTAGGCCGCTATACCGGCGAAGACCACCAGTTCATCGACCAGGCCATACACGATACCGGGCTCGACCACTTCCAGCACCGCTCTGTGGACACGCTCTCCGGCGGCGAACGCCAGCGCGCCTGGATTGCCATGCTGCTGGCGCAACAAACTCGCTGCCTGCTGCTGGACGAGCCGATTTCCGCCCTGGACGTCAAACACCAGGTGGAAACCCTGCGCCTGGTGCACCGCCTGGCCGAAGAACGGGAACTGACGGTGATTGTGGTACTGCACGATGTCGACCTGGCCGCCCGCTTCTGCGACCGCTTGGTGGCCCTCAAAGGCGGCCGGTTGATTGCAGATGGCAGCCCACGCGACATCATGGACTCGGGAATCCTGGAATCCATTTACGGCGTACCAATGGGGGTGATGGAGCGGGCGCCGGGCCAGTGGGTCTCGTATGTGCACTGAGCGTGTGGCTAAAACCCTGATTGCCATGGTGTTCATTGGTGCTCTGTCGCTGCCCGCCAGCGCCGGCACCTGGCAGCATGAAGGCGGCACCCTCACCCTGGACGAGCAACCTGAGCGGATTGTTGCCCTCAACTGGGCCGCCACAGAAGCCTTGCTGTTGCTGGGCGTGACGCCCGTGGGCGTCGCTGACCGCGATGGCTATGACGTGTGGGTGAATGAGCCGCAGCTTCCAGAGGAGGTTGCCAACATCGGCACCCGCGTCGCCCCCAGCCTCGAAGCCATTGCCGAACTCAAACCGGATCTGATTGTTACCAGTGCCGAAATGGCGCCCGCCGCAAAACTGCTGGAGCGTATCGCCCCCACTTACGTTATCAGTGTGTACAAAGAGGGCAGTCAACCCTTCGAGAAAGCCAGTGACATGCTGACCACCCTCGGCGAGATGCTGGGCCGCGAGGCTCGCGCCGAATCGATTCTGGCGGATATTGACACCACTCTGGAAACGCAACGCCGCCGGCTGGAAGCGGCGGGACTGACAGACCGGCCGGTTGCACTGGTTAATTTCATGGACGCCCGCCACGTGCGTATTTATGCCCCCAACGGCCTTTACCAGAGTGCCCTGAATGCCCTCGGGCTGGAAAACGCCTGGCCCCGGCAAGGCAACTTCTGGGGCTTCTCGGTGGTGGGCCTGGAATCCATAGCCCCTTATGAAGACAGCCGTATTGTGGTGATTGCGCCCACCGCCCCCGGGCTTGCAGACACCCTGGCCGCCAGCCCGTTCTGGACGTACCTGCCAGCGGTCAACCGCCATCAGGTTTACGAGATCGACGCCATCTGGCCGTTTGGCGGGGTTTTTCCGGTGAAACGGCTGGCCACCATGCTGACAGACAGCCTGCTGGCCGGGGGCTCTGACAATGTACGCTAGCACCTCCGGCATGCCTGCTTCCCGGCCTGATATGCCCGCCAGGCTGCCCATCGCCGCCACACTCCTCTTGCTGGGCGCGTTACTTGCCAGCGCCGCTCCCTGGCTCAACCAGTTGGATGCCGGCGCTGTGGTGTCAGCGTTCTGGGCCTTCAATCCGGACGACTATTCATCGGTTCTGGCTCACTTCAGCTGGGCGCCACGTGTATCCATCGCCATTCTGATTGGCTGCGGCCTGGGTCTGGCCGGGGCGGTTACCCAACAGGTGCTGGGCAACCCACTGGCTTCGCCTACCACCCTCGGTGTGGAAGCGGGTGGCCAATTCGGGGTGACCGTTGCCACGCTGTTCGCGCCCGGGTTACTGGCCTTCAGCCCGGATCTGGTGGCCATTGCAGGTGGCCTCATCGCCATCGGCATGGTCATCGCCCTGACGTGGCGGCTTGGTTTTTCACCCGTGACGGTGATCCTTGCCGGCCTTGTCATCACCTTCTTCCTGGGCGCCCTCAACATGGCATTTCTGCTGCTCAAGGGTGAGTGGCTGGGCAATCTTTTCATCTGGGGCGCCGGCTCCCTGGTACAGAACAATTGGGGGCCGTTCATGGAGCTGTGGCCCCGCGTGCTGATCATCTCGGTGCTGATATTGCTGCTGATGCGCCCGTTGCAGGTGCTGCAACTGGGGCAGTCGTCCGCCAGTTCACTGGGTGCCAGGGTCGGGCTTATTCGGGCACTGGCTCTGTTCCTGGTGGTACTGATGACGGCAACGGTTGTCAGCCGGGTGGGCGTCGTGGCCTTTGTGGGGCTGGCAGCGCCGGTACTGGCACGCCTGCTGGGCGCGCGTACATTAGCCAGTCGCATCCTGTGGAGCACGCTCATGGGCGGCGGGCTATTGCTGCTGGCGGATACTCTGGCGCATTGGGCATCTACCTGGGGTGATGGCTCCCTGGTGCCGACGGGAACCACCACGGCCCTCATTGGCGGCCCCATCATCCTGCTGGCGTTACAGGGTTTCAGAAACACCCATCACATGCCCGGGCAGGAATCCAACCTTGCGGGCTTCCAGCCCAGGCGGCGCGCGCCGTTGCTGGTCAGTGGTATCGTGACCGGGCTGATCGCACTGACCGTTGTCGTTTCCATGGGTTGGTCCCCGGGCCTGGATGGCTGGAACTGGACACCTGTCACCCAATGGGACAATGCCTGGGTGTGGCGCGGCCCGCGCCTGTTGGCCGCCATGCTGGCAGGGGTCGCATTGGGTCTCGCCGGCACGCTGATTCAGCGGATGACAGGTAATCCAATGGGGAGCCCGGAGATGTTGGGTATCAGCGGCGGCGCCGCGCTGGCCATGGTTCTTATCGTGCTCACCGGCGCGGATGTAGGCCGGGCCGGGCAGCTTGGCGCTGCGACGCTCGGCGCGGCCGGCGCACTCGGGTTATTGATTCTCCTGGCCCGAAAACATCGATTCGCCGGTAACCAACTGCTGCTGGGCGGCCTGGCCCTGTATGTATTCATGGATGCGGGGCTGAGATTGGTCATGGCCTCCGGCGGCACCGTCGCGTCACAACTGCTGAACTGGATGTACGGTTCCACCTGGCTGGTTTCCGAAACCGAAGCGTTTGGGCTGCTGGGATTCATCCTTCTTATCTGCGGCGTTTTGGCGCTGATCGTAAGGCCCCTGACGCTCTTGCCTCTGGGAGATACTTCGGCATCGTCCCTCGGGCTTCCGGTCACTAAAGCCCGCCTGCTACTGCTGCTGCTTGCCGCGGTAATGACTGCATCGGCTACGGTGGTGATTGGCCCTCTGAGTTTCGTAGGGCTCATTGCACCGCACCTGGCACGGGTACTGGGGCAGCAAACCGTTGGCAGGCAATTGATCGTGGCCGGGTTGGTGGGTGGCCTTCTGTTGGCCCTGGCGGACTACCTGTCGCGCATTGTGGTCTTCCCCAACCAGTTACCGGCGGGCTTGCTGGCTGCGCTGGTTGGTGGCGTCTACTTCTTGTGGGGGCTAAGCCGGCACGGTAAAGCGTGACCGACGGGACGTGTCACCAGAGCACCAGGAGGCTGGCTATGATCAGAACAAACACACCGGCGCCGGCGGCCAGTTTCAGCCCTTCAATCGCTTCCTCTTCCGGGGTCATTGTACGTCTCCTTGTGTCCATGGGTATGGATGGTTCCCGTTGATATTGAAGTAACAGTACATGATACTCGCCCAAATGTTAATAGTTCTCATTAACGTTTTTGGTGACGTCAGGGTCGTAATGCCTAGTCGTAATGTTATCACCTGATACTGCCGGCCATTCCGTTCGTATCAAATGCTAGACTTTATCGATGCAGGAATAACCTGGCACGGAGATCATTCTATGAATCGACTCGGCAACATCGCGACTCTACTGGCGTTGGCTGGGCTGGCAGCGGCCGGGCCAGCCTTCGGGCAAACGTTCAGCTCAGACAAAGCCGACTTTCGTCTGGATACGGTCGCGGAAGGCCTGGAACATCCCTGGAGCCTCGCCTTTCTCCCCGATGGTTCACAGTTGGTGACCGAGCGCGAAGGCCGGCTACGCCGAATCGAGAATGGTGAATTGCAGGACAAGCCAATTGCCGGTGTTCCCGAGCTGGTGGTCTCCGGCCAGGGCGGCCTGCTGGATGTAATCCTGCATCCGGACTTCGAAAACAATCGCACTCTGTTCCTGAGTTACGCCCATAAGATCAGCCGCGACGGGCTGACGACCAGAGTGGCTCGTGCAACGTTGGACGGCGACCGGCTGTCAGAGGTTGAAGTGATTTTCGAGGCCCTCCCCCGAGGCAACACCAGCCGTCATTTCGCGGGCCGCATGGAATTTGATCGCGATGGCAATCTGTACGTCGCGGTGGGCGACCGGGGTGAAATGGATCGTGCCCAGGCCACCGATGACGATGCCGGCGGCGTTCACCGCCTGACCGTTGACGGCGCCCCCGCGCCGGGCAATCCGTTTGTCGACGACCCGTCAGTGAATGACACCTTCTTCACCTACGGCAACCGCAACATTCAGGGCATGACCGTTCACCCGCAAACAGGCGACATCTGGAGCCATGAGCACGGCCCCAGGGGTGGCGACGAGATCAATATCATCCGTGCGGGTAACAACTACGGCTGGCCAGACGTCACCTATGGCATCGACTACTCCGGGGTGCCCATTACCAGCAAAACCACCATGAAGGGCGTGACCGACCCGCTGCACTATTGGGACCCGTCCATTGCCCCCTCGGGCATGGCATTCTATACCGGTGACGAATTCCCGGAGTGGCGGGGAGATCTGTTTGTGGGCGCCCTGAAAATGCAGAAGCTGGTGCGCCTGAGCATTGAGAACGGCACGGTCAGGGAAGAAGAAGATCTTCTCGAAGACCTGGGTGAACGCATCCGTGATGTGCGAATGGGGCCCGACGGTGCATTGTGGCTGTTGACGGACGCGGACAACGGCAAGGTCTACCGGATAGTTCCAGCAGAATAGTTCGACGAAGAAAGCAACGACGCGTCAGTGAGGATCGTTGGTTCTCTCGGTTTTCTCAAACTGCGGGGTATCGTCGGTGATGGTGAACCAGTCCGACTTGGAGCCCACATAAACGTGTGATGCCGGCCCCTTTTCCAGGGGCTCATTGATCACGCCCACCCGCAGGCGCAGTATACCGGGGATGGCATCCACGCGGCTGTATAACTGGCTACCGCACCTGGGGCAGAACCCACGGTACTTTCCCGGCCGGGATTCGTATTCACGGATCAGATCCTCACCCGCCGTAAAACGGGCATGGATTTTCTGGATCGGCGCACTGGCGGAAAATGCGCTGCCGTGAGCCCGGCGGCACTGGCTACAGTGGCACAGGGCAATCGGCCCCAACGGGCCGTCGTATTCAAGTTTTATATCGCCGCACAGGCATTGCCCTGTCAGCATAACGTGACCTCAACCATGGTTTCGCTTGCGGGTTCCGAAGGCCGGTATGATAACCACCCGCCACTTGAAGAACCAGCGGGCGGGCACCACATATAAGTCACAGCGTTCACGAAGGAGGACACTATGGCATTCAGCACACTTCCGAACATCGGTATGGGTACATTCCGCCTGAAGGGCAACGATGCACGAGACGCCGTGAAGAGTGCCCTTTCCCTTGGCTACCGGCATATCGATACCGCCCAGATGTACGGGAATGAGGCTGAAGTAGGCGATGGCATTACCTCAAGCGGTATTCCACGACGGGAGATTTTCCTGACGACAAAGGTGTGGCACGACCAGCTCCAGCACAGCGACCTGATCAACAGCCTGCACGACAGCCTGTCGCGACTGAAGACCGACCATGTCGACCTCACACTGATTCATTGGCCATCGCCGGGCGACGCCATCCCCATGGAGGAATACCTGGGTGCACTGCGCGACGCGCAACGCGAAGGGCTAACCACCCACATTGGGCTGTCCAACTTCACCTGCGCGCAAATGGACAAGGCCAAGGAAATACTGGGTGACACGGCGATTTTCACCAACCAGGTGGAAGTGCATCCGTTTCTCGCCAACCGCAAGGTGGTGGAGCATGCCCAGAAGCTGGGCATTACCGTAACCGGTTACATGCCGCTGGCGGTGGGCAAGGTAATGGACGATGAAACCCTGGCTCGCATTGGCCGCGAACACAATGCGTCTGCTGCGCAGATTGCCATTGCCTGGGTGGCCTCCCGAGGCGTGGTACCGATTCCGTCGTCAACCCGGCCCAAGCACCAGAAGTCCAACCTCGACGCGCTGAACATCACGCTCAGCGAGGATGAAATTGCGGAAATTGACGGCCTGGACCGTGGTGATCGGATCGCTAATCCGGATTTCGCGCCTGCCTGGGACTGACGAAGCAGGCCATCGCCGCCAACACCAGCGTGGTACCCGGAATGACCGCCAGCACCCAGGTGCCTAATGTCCAAAGGGTCGCCATGCTGAACAGTGACCATATCAGTGGTAATAGTAGAAACAACCACCGCACCCGGCGGGGAAACAGCAGCATGCAGGGCACCGCGCCCAACGCGGTGACGTCCGGCGTAACGGCGAACAGCGCTGCTGCCTGACCATTGCCGGTTTGAGCGACTGCGAGGAGAGGCGACAGCCCCATCAATGCGATCCAGCCGATGCCCATCAGCCAGCGAGACCATATCGGCCGGTTCGTTGCCGCATTCCAGGGCCAGAACAGCCCCGCCACCGTCAGTAAGGCACCCTGCAGGACAAAGGCCCAGCCGAACCAGATTGCCGGCAGATTGATCGGCCCGTAGTAATGCATCAGGAAGCCGGCCCCGCTCCATAGCCACGCCGCGGCCACCAGCAGCAGTGCACTGCGCCTCGCCATCGCGTCCCCACGTACCAGTAAGGCGCCAATCGCGATCACCATCACCACCGCAACACCCTGCCATGGCCAGAGATCCTGGTTGATGCGAACAAAGAGCCGAAGAAACACCTCCGGCCCGAACATCAGGAAATCCGACAGGGAATAGCTGAGCCAGGTGGTCCCCATCACAGCCCTGCGACATAGGCCGCCATTCGGCGCCGTTGTTTCTCATCCGGCAAAGCACCGTATAGGGCGCCCATGTTCTCTTTCATATGCTCAACGCTGGTGGTGGCCGGAATGGCACAGGTAACCGCCGGGTGGGAAAGGATGTACTTCAGGAAAAACTCCGCCCAGTTGCGGCAGCCCACCTCATCGGCCCAGGGCGGCAGTGCTTCGGACTGGAAGCGCCGGAACAGTCGCCCGCCCTGGAAAGGCCGGTTCGCAATCACGGCGATCCCGCGTTCCCTCGCCAAAGGCAGCAGTCGGTCTTCCGCCTCCCTGTCCAGCACATTGTAGGTCAGCTGCACAAAGTCCAGCGGTTCCGTCTCCATGATGCGTGCAAAGTCTCCGTGCCTGCGGCCATGGGAGGTGGTGATGCCGATATAGCGCACGTCACCATCGGCTTTCATTTGCTGTAAGGTTGCCAGGTGTTGCTGCCAGGCCACCAGGTTGTGTACCTGCTGCAGGTCAAAACGCTCTATACCCCACTTCCTGCGGGATTCCCGGTCCTGTTGCCGGGTTGCATCGCCGTCTCCGGTCCAGATCTTGGTGGCGGAAAACAGTTTTTCACGGGCATTGAGGGTGTCCAACGCCTCGCCCATCACCTCTGCCGCCGAGCCGTACATGGGTGAGCAGTCCACCAGGGTGCCACCGAGATCGAAAAAGGTTTTCAGTACCTCGGTACGCTGATCAATCAGGTACTGGTCACCGCCGACATTGAAGGTACGCCAGGTACCCATGCCCACGGCAGGCACCCGTTCGCCGGAGGAAGGAATGGGATTCGTCATCACATCCCCCTTCGGAGCAGCCATCAGCGCAGGCATCCGACATGAAAGACCTGCCGCGGCCATGGCAGCCAGAAATCGCCGCCGAGTCAGTTCGTGCGCCATACTCACTCCATTTTCTGTTTCCATCATACTAATCAAGAGGTTGTACAAATGCTAACCAGTTGATTAGCATAGGCGCTTACATCCGTTAACAAAAACGCAATATAAACAACGCCCCTACTGGCATTTTTTAACGTCATGTAGAGCCTTTCCACATAGTACACGCTTAGAATATGAGCTATTGTTAATGCACCTGGAATCAATGAGCGCCACACCATGTTGCTGAAGGCACGACGCCACCCGAACACGTCCCGTAATGGAACTATCCGCCAGCATGGTCGGGTGGCCCGTGGCATGGTGGTCTCCACCATGACTGCAGTGCTGGCAGTCGGGTCCGCCTGTGTTTTTGCCTCGGAGTCAGCCGAAGCTGGTGGCACCAATAAGACCTGGAGCAATCAGGTGCGGGATTACGCCACCGAATCCCTGAACGACGAACAGGCGCTGAGCCTCGCGGCCATCCCCATGAACGGGCCGGGCATCGAGCAGTACATCAATGCAGATGCCTTGATGAGCCCCGGCTCTATCATGAAGCTGGTCACCACCTATGCGGCGCTGGAAATCCTGGGGCCCACCTATCATTGGGACACCAGCTTCTACACCGATGGCGAGCTTGTGGGCGACACTCTCAACGGCAATTTCTACGTTGACATGGGGGGTGATCCCAAGCTGACCATTGAACGGCTCTGGAGCACCCTGAACGAGCTTCGCGGGATGGGTATCAGTGCCATCAATGGCAATCTGGTGCTGGACGGTGATGTGTTCCGCATCGCAGACGAGCAACCCGTTTTCGACGACAACGGTGACAACCCCCACGCTCCGTTTCTGGTAAAGCCGTCGCCGTACCTGAGCAATCTCAACCTGATTCACTTTCAGGTTCGCGCGGATGAACGCGGAACACAGGCCTGGAGCGCGCCTTCGCTGAACGACGTGGTGATCGACAATCGGGTGATCGCTACTGCGGAAGCCCCCTGCCCCGCTCGCCGTCATTTTACCTGGGAGCCATTTTTCCACGAGGACCACCGGGTCACCGTTCGGGTGTCAGGCGAATTACCGCAGGGCTGCCGCACCACGGCCTATCTGTCGCTTCTGCCTCACGAACAGTACACCGCATCCATGATACGTTCACTGCTTTCAGACATGGGCATCGACATCAACGGCAAGAGCCTGCTGGCCAAAACGCCGGATGATGCCCGCCTGTTGCTGAGGACCACGTCTCCGGATCTGGTAACGATGGTTAGGGACATCAACAAGTGGAGCAGCAACGTGATGGCTCGCCAGTTGCTCCTTACCATTGGTGCCGAGAATCGCCTGGAAGATGAAGAAGACGATCGTGTGGCCGGTATTCGCGTCGTTAACGAGTGGCTACAGGAAAAAGGCGTCAATACCGCTGGCCTGGTGATCGAAAACGGTGCGGGTCTGACACGCGAGGGCCGTATTACAGCGCGCCAGGGTGCGCAGATTCTACAGCACGCCTGGAACAGCCCTTTCGCTTCGGACCTGATGGCCTCCATGCCGTTGATCGCGATGGATGGCACCATGGCCAGACGGCTGCGGAATTCCGGCCTGGACGGCAAAGGGCGCATCAAGACAGGTTACCTTGAGAACGTGCGCTCCATTGCAGGCTTCACCCGCGACGACACCGACACCACCTGGGCCATTGTCGGCATGGTCAACAACGACCCTGCCTGGAATGGTCAGGCCGTGCTGGACCGGATTATCTACTCCCTTCACTACCGTCCGCCCACCGGAACCACCCTCTCCAGGGCCCAATCCAGCGGCACAAAAATACGCTGAACCAAACCAATAAGCGGTAGCTGCCGGGTTTCGGTGGTTACCGTTCTGTCATTTACCGGCCCAAAGCCCACCCCCCGCACCCGCAACCTTTTGTGGCGCATTCGGCAACAGATCCGTTGTAGCGACGCCTCTCCCTACCAAGTTTATTTCCATACCTTCATGCCGTAATCAGATCCCGCTGCTAATCTTAAGCGTAGCAGTAGCACTAGGTGCTTAAATGGCGGAGCCTTCAGGGGTGTCGCCAAAGACAAGTACCAACAAGAGTCTGGACGGGGCTATATCGCCCCGTTCCTCACTGGAAGGAGATTGTGCATGAGCAAGCATACTTCGATGTTAGGTGCTGCAGGTGTAATCAGCATCGCTGTCATTGCCGGAGGCTGCGCCAGTTCGGTTGAGCGGCCGGATGGTGAACTCCGGTCCGCCGAGTCTGCCATTCAGCAGGCGGTGTCGTCCGATGCCAGGGATTTTGAACCCGTACTCTTGAATCAGGCTCAGAACCGGGTTGCGGATGCCGAGGAATTGATCAATCGCGAACAATACCTTGAGGCAAGCCGCTTACTCGAAAAGGCAGCCGTGGATGCGCAACTGGCCGGCGCTCGCTCGGAAACCGCGAAAGCAAGACAAGCGGTTGATGAGGTCAATCGCAATATTGAGTCTCTTCGCAAGCGAATCGACGAACGCCAGTAAAGGCCTCATCGGAAACGGGAGATGGTTATGAATAAGCGCAACATGACTTTGGGTATGGCAGTAAGCGTTTCTGTCCTCGTGGCAGGCTGCGCCAGCACGCCCCAGGATAACGCAAAGGTCGATGAAGCACGGGCCGCCTATGAGGAAATCCGCAACGACCCGAACGTAGCCCGCAGTGGTGATCGCCAGTTGAGGAACGCAAGGGAGCAATTGTCCCGTGCTGAAACTCTGCTCGCGGACGGTGCGGACGTTACCGAGATTGAACACGCGGCTTATCTTGCCAACCGGCATGCACAAATAGCCGGTGAGCAGGGAGAGCGCGCAGAGCTGCAGGAGCAGATTGATTCCGCGGAAGCGCGTCGCAAGGAGCTGGAACTGCAGATGCGCGCTGACGAAGCGGCACAGGCCAGGCGGGAAGCCAAAGAGCTTCGCCTGCAAATGGAAGCCATGCAGGCAGAGCAAACCGACCGGGGAATGGTGTTGACCCTCGGAGATGTGCTGTTCGATCTCAACAAGGCCGAACTGAAGTCTTCCGGTGAAGCCACTGTCAGGCGACTGGCCGAGTTCATGGCCGAGTATGAAAACCGGCGTGTGCGGGTGGAAGGCTACACCGATAGCACCGGTGAGGCCTCCTACAATCAGGGGCTGTCCGAGCGTCGTGCGGAAGCCGTTCGCGATACCCTTGTCGATATGGGCATCAGCAGAAGCCGCGTTGAGACAAAAGGGTTTGGTGAGCAGTTCCCCGTTGCCAGCAATGACACCTCTGGCGGAAGGCAGCAAAATCGCCGGGTAGAGATTGTCATCTCCGACGAAGAGGGCAATATCAAAGCGCGGGAGAATTGATCACCCCGTTGCCACTTACCCATAAAAAAGCCCCGGTTTAACCGGGGCAAGTTTTTTCAAAAGATGCAAAGAATCAACGCTTCAACCTGATTCTGAGGTGTTATACGTCACTCATCGTTTTTGGATCAGGTTACCCGCTTTTCCCGAGGACCGATCATGATTCGGATTATTTCCATTGCGCTGCTGGGCCTCGTACTCCTCGCCGGCTGCAGCTCCACCAAGATGGCATATCGCTATGCGGACTGGGGCATCGTATGGTGGGTGGACGACTACATACCCATGACCGCCGAACAGGAATCCCGGCTTGAACAGGACATCCGTGGCCTCCGCCAATGGCATTGCGCCACTGAATTGCCACGCTATTCCGAGTGGCTTGCCCAGTTAAAAAGCGATGTTCGCTCTGGCAACCTGAGTCAACCCACCGTTACCCACCACCAGGAACAGCTGCTTTCCTTTTTCCCCCCACTCATGGAGCGCGCAAGGCCGGCAGCCACACGCCTGTTATCAAGCCTCAGCGATGAACAGGTTCAACAGTTGGCCAGCAATATGGAAGAGAGCCAAAAAGAGCTGGAAGACGAGTTCCTGGCGGACAACCCGGAACAAACCCGGGAAGCCCGGGCCGAGCGCACGATGGAACGGGTTGAACGCTGGCTGGGGTCCCTCAACGAGCGACAGCGTGACACGGTCAACGCCTGGTCGGAAGGCCGGGGCAAGCAGACTGAAATCTGGCTGGAGGGGCGTCGGAATTGGCAACAGGCGTTAATCGATGCCCTGGCAACGCGAGACAGCGACGATTTTTCAGATCGAGTCCATTATCTAATGAGCAACTACGAGGAAGTTCGGGGGGAACGATACCAGCGGATGATGTCGGAAAGCCGGGCAGCCATGGCGGGCCTGATGACCGATTTACTGCAGCAGGCCGACCAGCGCCACCTTGACCACTTGCTGGAACAGGCGGCAACCATGCAGGGCGATTTCGATACCCTCGCCTGCACCAGCGAGGGTACCGGAAGCCTTAACGGCTAACGTCAGGACGCCCGGCTCAGATCGTCAGGTAACCGCCGTCCACGTTAATGCAGGTGCCTGTGGTATAGCTGGAAGCACCCGACGCCAGGTAAAGGACCGTGCCGGCCATTTCGTCCGGGTCTGCCACCCGCTTCATGGGGATGTGGGCCATCGCCTGCTTCTTGATGGCTTCGTTGCTGGTCAGCGCACTGGCGAACTTGGTGTCGGTCAGCCCCGGCAGCAGGGCGTTTACCCGAACCTTCTGCTGCCCCAGTTCCATGGCGAAGGACTTTGTCATGGATATCACCGCTGCTTTGGTGACGGAATAGATACCCTGGAAATGGCCAGGGTTAACACCATTGACCGAGGCCACGTTGATAATGGACCCACCGCCATTCTTCTTCATGATCTGTGCGCCGCGGGCACACATGAAGAAATAGCCGCGAATGTTCACGTCCACCGTCTTGTGGTAGGCGCCCAGATCCGTGTCTTCGATGGGACCGAAATAGGGGTTGGCTGCAGCGTTGTTCACCAGAACATCCAGCTTGCCGTGTTTCGATTCGATGTGCTGCCAGATGTCTTCAATCTGATCCATTTCGCCAATGTGGCAGGCATAGGCTTCGGCGCTGCCCCCGGCTTCGCGGATGCTACTGGCAACCGCCTCGCAACCGTCAATCTTGCGGCTGCTGACAATCACATGGGCGCCGTAGTTTGCCAGGGTGCGGGCGATGCTCTCGCCGATGCCACGGCTGGCGCCGGTGATCAGGGCCACTTTCCCACTCAGATCAAACAGGTCTTGCTTACTCATTCTTCACCTCAGTTCGTTATCGGAAGGTCACCAGGGAGGGATCTTCGGCTTCCAGGTGACTGTAATTGTTGAACACCGCCAGGCTGCGCCGGGCCCCGGAATGCAGAACCCGGGTAACACTGGTATTGGCAATCACGGAATTCATATCCAGGGCCTTGCGATCACTCAGTTCCAGCAGGTGCTGGGCGATCACGGCAATCGGGCCGCCGGATGTGGATACCAGGGTCTCGCCACCGTCGGCATACTCAATCAGTTGCTCCAGCGACGTAATCACCCGTTGACGGAACGCTTGCCAACTTTCGGTGTATTCGTGATCGTGTCCGCCACTGACCCAGCGCTGCATGGCTTCCTCGAACACCTGCTGGAACGCCCTTGCCGGCTTGGGGAAGGCGGCCAGATCACGCGCCATGCGTTCGCGGTCTTGCCACTCGGGGCGCAAACGCTCCACCACCTGGGTATGATCAAACTCGTTGAAGCCATCCACCGCCTGCATGTCTGGCAGTGCATCACCGTAACCACTGGCGATCGCCTCTACCGTTTCCCTATGGCGCTCCATGTTGCCGCCGAAGACCGCGTTGGGCGTCACCTTGCCCGCAAGCCACCGGCCGAGGACACGCCCCTGCTCCCAACCACGAGGAGAAAGCTGGTCATAGTTTTCCTTGCCGAAACTGGCCTGCCCGTGGCGAATCAGATAGATCGTTGCCATTACAGGTCACTCGCCTCGATCAGTCGCTGACAGCGTTTTTCCAGGTAGTTCGCGGCATGGCCAAAGGCGGCGAATCGCTTGTCTTTGGTCTGGCCGTGGTAAAAACGGTAATAGATCTGCTGGACAATCACCGCCAGCCGGAACAGACCATAGATCTCGTAGAAATCGAAGTTGTCGATCTTGCGGCCGGATTTCTCCGCATAGTAAGCGACCACTTCCTTGCGGGTCAGCATGCCCGGCTGGTGGGTCGGCTGTCGACGCAACATCTGGAACGGGCCTTCGTCATCGGCCTCAATCCAGTAAGCCAGGCTGTTGCCGAGATCCATCAGCGGGTCGCCGATGGTCGCCATTTCCCAATCAAGAACACCAATCACCTCGAACGGGTTGTCCTGATTGAGCACCACATTGTCAAAGCGGTAGTCGTTGTGAATGACCACCTGGGCAACGTCGTCCGGCATCTTGTCGTTCAGCCAGCCCATCACTGCTTCAAAGTCACCCACGTCATCCGTCTTCGCCTTGCGGAAACGGTCACTCCAGCCGCCAATCTGGCGCTGCACATAACCGGCGCCCTTACCCAACTTATCAAGGCCGGTGGCCTTGGCATCGACATTGTGCAGGTCCACCAGCTTGTCGATCACATTCAGGCACAGCTTGCGCGTATCCGCCTCACTGAGCTCAAAGTCCTTGGGGAAATCCTGGCGCAGGATGATGCCTTTCAGGCGCTCCATGATGTAAAAATCGCAGCCCAGAACGTCGTGGTCGTCGCAGATGGCGACAATGTTCGGAACATACGGGAATTCAGGCTTGAGAGCCCGCATCACCTTGGCTTCCCGCAACATGTCGTGGGCAGACTTAGCAATATGGCCAAACGGCGGGCGGCGCAACACGTAAGAACGATCGCCATAGTCCACCTGGTACGTCAGATTGGATGCGCCACCGGGATACTGTTTGATCGCAGGCGCGCCTTCCAGGTCCGGGATGGCCTGCTTCATGAAGCGGTCAACGGCCGCAATATCCAGCTCTTCACCTTCGCGGATATCAACAGCCTGGTCGATCTGGGTCATACGGCTCTCCCTTACTTCCTGATTCTGTGTTAATTGATGACTTAAGCCTTGCCGCCCATTTTCTTCATCCAGCGCTTGCTTTCCTGGTACATCAACCAGTCAAACGCCTTGGGCGCGTGGCGTTTGAGTATCCACATGCGGCGCTCTTTGGCATGGGGCAGCACCCAGAAATCGCCTTTCTCTACCGAGCGGACAATATCCTCGGCCACGTTTTCAGCAGTGATGGTGGAGCGTTTCATCAGTTTGTTGACGTTCTGCTGAATGCCCGGAATATCCGACCGCATGCTGCTGGTCAGATTGGTCTGGAAAAACGCCGGGCATACGCAGCTAACGTGTATACCGGAGTCTCGCAGCTCCTGGCTGAGGGTTTCCGAGAGCGCAATCACACCGGCCTTGGACACATTGTAGCTGTCCATCAACGGCGCGAGCATAAGCCCGGCCATGGAGGCGATGTTCACGAACGCGCCGGAGCCCTGCTTCTTGAACTGCGGGGTAAAGGCCTTGCAGCCACGAACGACACCCAACACGTTGATGTCCATGATCCATTCCCAATCGGCCATGGTGGTGTCTTCAATCGAGCCCGCGGAAGCGACACCAGCGTTGTTCACCACCACGTCTACCCCGCCCCATTTGCCGGTGAGGTCCTCGCAGATCTTCTCAAGGTCGGTCAGCCGGCGCACATCGCACTCAACAAAGTAACCTTCGCCACCCGCGTTGTTGATCTCCTGCTCTACGGCAATGCCCTGCTCGGGATTAATATCGCCAATACAGACCTTGGCGCCTTCTTTGGCATACCGCAATGCAATAGCCCGGCCCAGGCCGCTGGCCCCGCCGGTAATAAATACTCGCTGTGTCATCGTTGTCTTCCGCTGTTTTCTATCGTTTTTAGTTTCGGTGCAAGAGCCCGCGATGGCCCCACATGCCGACTCCCTGAGTTAGCAGGGGACGGAGGGGGGCTGTTTCAGAAACTGTACGGAGCCATGGATGGCGGAGTCCAAGCGCCACATGGATGTGCCGAAGGAGCGTGTTTCTGAAACAGCCTCCCTCCGTCCCCAGGCACCCAAGCTTCAGTTCCGGTATTTAGCCAACTCCAGCCGGGCAACCATCGCCCGGTGAACCTCATCAGGGCCATCAGCCAGGCGCAAAACCCGAGCATAGGCGAACAACTGAGTCAGCGGGAAATCATCGTCGCTGACACCAGCACCACCGTGAATCTGAATCGTATCGTCCACAATCTGCTGAAGCATCTTCGGAATCACCGCCTTAATCATGGACACTTCCTGCAAGGCTCCAGAGATACCCTTGGTATCCAATGCCCAGGCGCATTTCAGCGTCAGCAAACGCGCCTGCTCAATCGCCATACGGGCATTGGCAATCACATCCGGATTACCGCCCAGTTTAGCGATCGGCCGACCAAACGCCTCACGACTGGTCGCCCTTTTGATCATCAGTTCCAGAGTACGCTCCGCCGCACCGATGGCACGCATACAGTGGTGAACACGCCCCGGCCCAAGACGGCCCTGGGCAATCTCGAAGCCACGGCCGGGGCCCGCAATAAATGCAGTCTTGGGCAAGCGCACGTTGTCGAAGGACACAACACCGTGACCGTATGGCTCATCGTAGGCGCCGAACACCGGCAGCATTCGCTCAATTTTGACCCCAGGGGTATCCAGCGGCACCAACACCATGGAATGACGGCGGTGCTTGTGGGCATCGGGATCGGTCAGGCCCATGAATATGGCAACCTTGCAATCCGGGTGGCCAACGCCAGTGCTCCACCATTTGCGACCGTTGAGAACAACCTCGTCGCCATCCACGGTGGCCGTGGCTTCCATGTTGGTGGCGTCTGAAGATGCCACAGCTGGCTCTGTCATGCAGAAAGCGGAGCGTACTTCACCGCTTTGCAGACGGGGCAGCCACTCGGCTTTCTGCTCTTCGGAGCCGTAGTGGATCAGCACTTCCATGTTGCCGGTGTCCGGCGCGTTGCAGTTGAAGATTTCCGGGGCAATGAAGCTGCGGCCAGTTTCTTCGGCAATCAGGGCATAGTCGGAGTTGAGAAGCCCACACCCGTATTTCTCATCCGGGAAGAACATGTTCCACAGGCCCTGTGCTTTGGCCTTTGCTTTCAGTTCCTTGATGATGGGCAACACCACCCAGCGGTTTTCCTGCGCCATCAGTTCCTTATGGTACTGCTCTTCAAACGGGAAGATTTCTTCCTCCATGAAAGTTTTGACGCGCTTGAGATAGTCCTGGCCCTTCTCGGAAATACTGAAATCCATTGCCATGTCCTCTTGGTTTGACCGATATCGGGCCAGTCTAGTTTTCTATCCACTATTACGCGACTGAATAATTCTTATCATTTATCATAAGGCTGACTTATTCGCGAAGGGGAGATGCTTATGGCACTGAATCGACTGGACCTGAACCTGCTGCATGTATTCGACACCATCTACCGGGAGGGCAGTCTGACCCGCGCCGCCCGGGCCCTCCACCTCACCCAGCCGGCGGTCAGCCATTCCCTGTCACGTCTGCGGGAGCATTTTGATGACCCATTGTTCAGCCGTCAGGGCAACCAGATGGTGCCCACTCCCCTGGCCCGTCGTTTCCTGGAGTCCATGCGCCCGGGGCTGACCCAGATACAGAGTGCGGTCAACCAGTTCCACGCCTTCGACCCGGCCAATCAGCGCAAAACCTACTCGCTGGCCTTGCGGGATATCCTCGAGTCGACGTTCCTGCCCAAACTGATGGGCCGGCTGGAAAGCTACCCTGAGTTGGAGATTGTCAGCCAGCGGGTGCCCCGGCGGGATATGGAAACCCAGCTAGCAGCGGGCAAATTGGATTTTGCGGTGGATGTGCTGTTGCCGGTCAGCAATCAGACGGGCCATGAACTATTGCGACACGACAGGTTGGTGGTGCTGGCGAGAAAGGGCCACCCGCTCACCGGCGGCGGCCTGACCTTGGACAAGTATCTCGAAGCCAAGCATGTACTGGTTTCGTCCCGGTCGGAGGGCCCCGGCATTGAGGACTTTGAGCTGTCGCGGTTCGGAGTGCAGCGAAACATTCGTCTGCGATGCCAGCACTACTACGCCGCCTGCCGGGTCGCTGAGGGAACCGACCTGTTGCTGACCATGCCGGAAAACTACGCGCGGATCATCGCGGAACGGGCTGACATCGATATTCTGACCACACCCGCGGATCTGCCGGGTATCGATGTACACCTATACTGGCACAAGGCCTACGAACGAGAACCCGCGCTTATCTGGTTCCGGGAGCAGTTGGCCAGCATCGTGTGAGCGCCACCTTCAGTAGGCCCCCACCAGTTTCAGGAAACCAAGAAATCCGGCGGCGGTAATACCCAGTGACGCTACAACAATGCCGAAGCCCCACCAGATCGCGGCCCCATCAGACACCTCAGTGTCGTGCCCTCGCAAGGTGCGGTAGAACGCCCAGGGGCCAAGAATAAAGGCACCCAACACCGCAAACACGAGCCCCACACTGACGCCCGCAAATGTCCAGGTGGCCAGCACCGTGGCGCGATCAGATACCTGCTCCTTGACGCCATGGCGAAGCAGGAACTGTTTGCAGAAGAACCAGATCAGCGCGAACAGGATGATGACAAACAACAGTCCGCCAACGACGGTAATCAGGCGATAGAACAAGGCAAATCCTCAGTTAAATTAGTCAACCACAGCACTATAACCAGCAATCCATAACTGGTAAAACAAACGAGGGATTAAATGGTGTGGAATCCCCATGGCACATGACTACACTGAATCACACAACTGACTCTACGATCACAGCAACAGGAAGGAGTATCCGGAATGGCCCAGAAAACCCGAATTGCGGTGACCCCCGGTGATGGCATCGGTCCTGAAGTGGTTGCCGAGGCGGTACACTGCCTGGAGACCCTGCGCAAACGACACGATTTGCCGATGGAGTGGACACGCTTTCCCTGGCCATCCCATGCCTGGCACGAAGAGAATGGCGAATCCATGCCGGCTGATGCTCTGGACCAATTAAAATCCTATGATGCGATTCTGTTGGGTGCCCTGGGCGACCCCGGCCCGGTCGACGACCCTGACCGTTACCTGCTGCCAGACAGCATCTCCCTGGCCCCCCTGCTGGACATGCGCAAGGGATTTGATCAGTGGGTTTGCGAACGGCCCGCCAGACTGCTTCCCGGTGCCCGTCAGTATCTGGCGGATGAGCGCGCCAAAGACATCGACATGCTGGTGATTCGAGAAAACAGCGAGGGCGAGTACGTTAGCCAGGGCGGGCGGCTCCGTAAGGGCGCACCGGATGAAGTGGCTACCCAGATGGAAGTATTCACCCGCCGGGCGACCGACCGGATTATCCGCTATGGCTTCGAGCAGGCCCGCCTGCGAGCCGCCGCACGCGCCGAAGAAGGCCGCACCCGACACTTCCGTACTCTGGACGGTAAAACCTGCGAAAGCCAGGTGTGCATCGTGACCAAACGCAATGCCCTGCGCTATTGGGGCGACATGTACACCGAAGCCTTCGAGGAAATGGCGAAACAGTACCCCGACGTAGCAACGCACCACGAACTGGTGGATGCGGCCTGCATGAAGTTCGTTCAGGCGCCCTGGGCGTTCGATGTGGTGGTGGCCAGCAACCTGCAGGGTGACATCCTGACCGACCTGGCAGCCGTATTGTCCGGCGGCATGGGCGTGGCGCCCTCCTGCAACCTGAACCCCGACGAAAACGGCATGCCCTCAATGTTCGAGCCGACCCATGGCAGCGCACCGGATATTGCCGGCCAGGGCCTGGCCGACCCCACAGCAATGCTGTTCACCACGGCACGCATGCTGGAGTGGCTGGGGCGGAAAGACCCGGCTGTGGCAGCGGCCGGGCGGGAATTGTTTGACGCAGTAGCCGCTGATCTGGCGGAGAACGCCGGCAAATCCAGGGGTACACAGGAAATCGGCGCCGCCGTGCGCGAGCGCCTGGAGTCACTTACTCGGCCATAACGAATTCCAGCCGCCCGGGCGCAACCCTCACGTCCATGGGCACCATACCGAACATTCGCTGGGTGAAGTCCGCTTCATCCAGCCGATACACCGGCATGGTTTCCAGCATCTGGGCAACTACCCGCATGACGTTATCCGTAACCGGTTTGAGATCCCCTTTGAAAAACGACGAATCGATACTGCTTTCCAACAGTTGCAGCCGCCGAATGTAGATCGCTTTCTCCTTACTGTCGTAAACAGGCGCTCCTTCCACTTTCAGGGCAATATCGACTGGTAGCTTTGCCATCAGCGCATTCAGGGCGACCTGTCCTCTCAGGTCAATGACCGCCACGTCACGGCCATCCGGGCCAAGGGTAATGTCCGCATTGCTCAGGCTCAGGCTAAGTGGCGACCCGCTCTGCAGCTGCCGGCGATCAAAGTCACTGACGGTATCCTGAAAGTGGCGCTCCAACGTCGCTTCGGAAATGGAATAGGGTGACAGGCTGGCACAGCCGCCTAGAACAAACATGGATAACAGAATAACGGCCGAAAACAGGCGGGTTGATGCGTTGACCATCGAAAGACTCTCCTTTGCAGTTCCTCCTATCCTGAGCCAAGGTGGCTGCCCGGGCAAGCCGGGCAGGTTAATCATCGTTCAGGAATGAATAGACACCGCCGAAGGTTGGCGGGCGGTTATTCGTTCTCGGCCCGGACGGTCACGGAGGGGGTCAGGTTCTCGTCGAGGACCACGTGGACCAGGATGGGCTGACAGCACACCTGGCAGTCCTCCACGTACTCCTGATCTTCCACCGAAGGGTCGACGCTGAGATCCAGCGTCTCCCAACAGTAGGGGCATTGCACAAGCACTGAGTCCAGAGCCGACATGACGGTCAGAACTGCTGCTTGGCCATCCAGGGGATGATCCGGTCGAAGGCTTCATCCAGTTTCTCGCACGTGGTCGAGAAACTGATCCGAACGGCGTTCGTGCACCCTTCCCCGAAGGCATCTCCCGGCACCAGGCAAACACCCGTTTCCTTGAGCATTCGCAATGCCAGGTCAGAACCGTCTACATGGGGCGGCAAATCCGGAAACGCAAAGAAGGCGCCACCGGGTTTGTACCCTGTCAGATACGGTGTCTGGTCGACCAATTCCACCACCTTGTCGCGGCGTTCACGGTAGATATCCACCATGTTCTTGACGCATTGCTGGTCTCCGGTGAGTGCCGCGACGCCCGCGAACTGGGACGGCGTGTTGGCGACAGAGGTGGTGAACATGTGAAAACGCCGCAGCGACTTGATCGCCGCCTGGCTTGCGATCACCCAACCTACCCGCAACCCGGCCATGCTATAGGTCTTCGAGAAACTGCTGATGCACATGATGTTGTCCAGGTCCATCGAGCAGTTCAGCACGCTGGCGAAGTCGTCATCGTCAAAGATGAGGTGG
This sequence comes from Marinobacter sp. Hex_13, assembly GCF_001566815.1. Taxonomy (NCBI): domain Bacteria; kingdom Pseudomonadati; phylum Pseudomonadota; class Gammaproteobacteria; order Pseudomonadales; family Marinobacteraceae; genus Marinobacter; species Marinobacter sp. Hex_13. The sequence goes on along the minus strand of NZ_LSMM01000001.1, from coordinate 96,199 downwards.
TCATAGACCTCGTCGGCGTATACCTGGATTCCCCGGTAGGCGCACTCTTCCAGAATGGTCTCGACGGTAGTGCGGGGGTATACGGCCCCGGTGGGGTTATTGGGGTTGTTCAGGATCAGTGCAAACGTGCGCGGCCCCATGGCCCGGATTACTTCGTCCGGATCCAACTGGTGGTCGTTATCCGCCCGGGTGGGCACAAACTTGACCTCACCACCGTTCATGCGAATCAGCGGTGCGTAAAGCAGGAACGACGGGTCAGTCACGATGAACTGCCGGCCTGGAGCAGACGTCGCCGAAATCGCCAGGTACATCGCCTCGGTCGCCCCGCTGGTGATCAGGATGTTGTCCCGGGTCAGCTTGCGATCGTAGCGTGCGCCGTAGTAATCCCGCAGGGCAACCAATAACTCGGGCAGGCCCGCGTCCATGGTGTACCCCGTCTGCCCGGCATTGAGCGCGTCAATATAAGCGTCAATGACATGCTTGGGGGTTGGCAAATCCGGCTGACCGATGGAAAGATGAATGACATCCTTCATGGTGGCCGCCATATTCACCATGCGACGAATGCCCGGCACCGGAACCGCCTGCATCGCCGGGTTCCAACTGGCCTTGTTCTTCCGGTATTTCACTTTACGCGGTTTGGTCTGGCCGGTTTCTCGATTGGCGGCTTCTGCCATAAACACCTCCTGGACGCGGGGCAAAATAGTAGCTACTCCTGCAGGTTAGTCAGTAAACAGGGGCCGTACAAGACATAAAACAGAAAGATTGGATTACCGGAACGAAACGCCGTAGTACCCGCTATAACAAGGGCTACGACCTTTATCTTATATGGGGTCAGGTTGACCAGTTCAGGCTCAGATACCAGACTGTAGACTCGACATCCGGACTGTCGATTCCCGCGGCCGGACGCGGACAAACTGCATTGGCGGAGGACAGATGACCCAACACAGCAAACCGGTTGTAACCGTTCTGACAGCACCCGGTGAAAACGAGCCTCCTGGCATGGATGCCCTGCGGGCACGAGCAGAGGTTCGCTTTGCCTCTGACGAGCCCACTCTGCGGGACACCTTGCCGGGCACCGACGTAATGATGGTGACGGACTTTCGTACCGAGGCCCTGGCCGCCGCCTGGCCGTCAGCGGACAAACTGCAGTGGATCCACGCCACCAGTGCCGGCGTGGATGCCTTGATGTTCCCGGACCTTATTGAAGGCGACGTTACCGTAACCAACGCCCGAGGTATCTTCGACCGCACCATTGCCGAGTACGTGCTGTGCACGATTCTGATGTTCGCCAAGGATTTTCCCCGCTCCCTGCGCCTGCAGGCAGAGCACAAATGGCAGCACCGGGACACCGAAAGAGCTGAAGGCAAACAGGTACTGATCGTTGGCGCCGGTTCCATCGGCGGGCAGATTGCCCGGCTATGCAAGGCCGCCGGCCTGAAACCCCACGGTATTGCCCGCAAACCCCGCCACGACGATCCGGATTTTGTCGCGGTTCACGGCAATGACGACCTCACCGAGCAACTGGGCCTGGCGGATTTCGTAGTCATCGCCGCCCCACTGACCCCCCAGACCGAAGGCCTATTCAACGAAAAAGCCTTCAAGGCCATGCGCAAGTCCGCCCGCCTGATCAACATTGGTCGCGGGCCCGTGGTGAAAACCGACGACCTGATTGCCGCCCTGAATAACGGCGACATCGCTGGCGCGGCGCTAGACGTGTTCGAGGAAGAACCCCTACCGGCGGATCATCCGCTTTGGGATATGGAAAATGTCATCATGACCGCCCACATGTCTGGCGATTTTATCGGCTGGAAACGGGCGCTGACCGACCAGTTCCTGGAGAACCTGGACCGCTGGCATCAGGGTGAGGAGCTGTTCAATCTGGTGGATAAGAAATTGGGGTATGCCAGTAAAAAGTGAGCACGCCCGCTCAAACAAAAAAAAGCGGAAATCCCATTCGCAGGGATTTCCGCTTTTTCAATTCAATAGAACCTCTGGGCCAATCAGCTACCAGACAACGACGTATCCGAAGGATCTATCTCCATTTGCTGGATCGCAATTACCGCCTGGGTCCGGTTGCGAACCCCCAGCTTCCGGAACACCGCCGTGATATGGGCCTTGATGGTAGCCTCTGAGACGTCCAGATCATAAGCGATCTGTTTGTTCAAAAGCCCCTCAGCCAGCATACCCAGCACCCGGAACTGCTGCGGCGTCAGTGACGCCAGTTTTTCGGAGAAGTCCGTCATGTCCGAATGCATCCGCTCGATCTTGTCCGCCACACCCTCCGGCAACCAGACGTCCCCTTCCAGGACTGCCTGAATCGCCTCGGTGATGGTTGGCAGAGGCGCCGACTTCGGAATAAAGCCCGACGCCCCGTAGTCGATCGAACGGCGCATCACCTGCATTTCTTCCGATCCTGACACCACCACCACTGGCAGGCCGGGGTACTGCCCGCGCATGAACACGAGCCCCGAAAAGCCGTGGGCGCCCGGCATGTTCAGATCCAGCAACACCAGATCCGCATCCGGATGCGACTCTACCGCCGCCTGCAGCGCCTTGATGCTGTCCACCTCCACTGTCTTGGCATCAGGTACCGCCTGACTGACCGCCTGTTTCAGAGCTGCCCGAAACAGCGGGTGATCATCGGCGACGATAATAGTTTGTGTCATTCAACAGATTCCTCACAGGGTCACAGCCTGATAGCAAGCAGGCCTTACTTGTTCGCACGACCGCTTATCAGGTCATCCACCACGCCCGGGTCCGCCAGAGTGGAGGTGTCGCCCAGCTGATCGTGCTCATTGGATGCGATTTTACGCAAAATACGACGCATAATCTTGCCAGAACGAGTCTTGGGCAGTCCAGGCGCCCACTGAATTACGTCCGGAGACGCAATCGGCCCGATTTCCTTGCGCACCCACTGGACCAGTTCCTTCTTCAACTCGTCGCTGGGTTCCTCGCCATGAACCAGGGTTACATAGACATAAATGCCCTGCCCCTTGATTTCGTGGGGGTAACCAACCACAGCTGCTTCGGCAACCTTGTTGTGGGCTACCAGGGCGCTCTCAACCTCAGCGGTCCCCAGGCGGTGGCCGGACACGTTCAGAACATCGTCCACCCGGCCGGTGATCCAGTAGTAGCCGTCTTCATCACGACGGGCACCGTCGCCCGTAAAGTACATTCCCTTGTAGGTACTGAAGTAGGTTTGCTTGAAGCGCTCATGATCACCGTAGATGGTGCGCATCTGGCCAGGCCAGCTGTCCAGGATCACCAGGTTGCCCTCAGTCTTGCCTTCCAGGATATTGCCGTCATTATCCACCAGTGCCGGCTTGACGCCGAAAAACGGCACAGTCGCGGAACCCGGTTTCAGATCGATGGCGCCCGGCAGCGGCGAAATCAGGATGCCGCCAGTTTCCGTCTGCCACCAGGTGTCCACAATCGGGCACTTGCTGTTACCGATTACGCGATGGTACCACTCCCAGGCTTCCGGGTTGATCGGCTCACCCACCGAACCCAGCAGGCGCAAACTGTCGCGGGTGGTGCCGTTCATGCAGGACTCACCTTCGGCCATCAAGGCACGGATGGCGGTAGGTGCGGTGTACAGGATATTGACCTTGTGCTTGTCCACCACCTGACCCATACGGGAGGTATCCGGGTAGTTGGGTACACCTTCAAACAGCACGGTGACAGCACCATTGGCGAGCGGGCCGTACAGAATGTAGCTGTGACCGGTGACCCAGCCAAAGTCCGCCGTACACCAGTAGACGTCGCCATCGTGGTAATCGAAGACGTATTCGTGGGTCATGGAGGTAAAGACCATGTAGCCACCGGTGGTATGCAATACGCCTTTCGGGGCGCCAGTGGAGCCGGAGGTGTACAGCATGAACAGCGGATCTTCGGCGTTCATGGATTCTGCAGGGCAATCCGTGGACGCGCCCTTCATCAGCTCCTCGTAACTCTCGTCACGACCGTCTTTCCAGGGCACATCACCGCCGGTACGCTTGACCACGATAACCTTGTCCACCTCTGCGCCGGCTTCCTTGCTCAACGCAGCGTCGACGTTTTTCTTGAGAGGAATCTTGCGGCCGCCGCGGACACCTTCATCAGCCGTTACCACGAATCGGGATTTACCATTAGCAATCCGGGCACCCAGTGCTTCCGGAGAAAACCCGCCGAAGACAACAGAATGGATAGCGCCGATGCGGGCACAGGCCAGCATGGCAACACCCGTTTCAACAATCATGGGCATGTAGATAGTGACAACATCGCCCTTCTTGACGCCCTGATCTTTCAGAACGTTCGCGAACTTACAGGTTTCTTCGTACAGTTCGCGGTAGGTCACGTTGCGGGAATCGGCCGGGTCGTCGCCCTCGAAAATGATGGCCGTCTGATCACCGCGCTTTTCCAGGTGACGGTCCAGGCAGTTAGCGGCGGCGTTCAGTTGGCCGTCTTCAAACCATTTGATGGATAGGTTGTCGTAATCGTAGGTGGTATTTTTCACCTTCGAGAAGGGCTTGATCCAGTCCAGTCGCTTGCCGTGTTCAGCCCAGAAGGTCTCCGGGTCATTCACCGACTGTTGGTACATCTTCTCGTACTGATCCCGGTTTAGCAGGGCCCGTTTGGCCACGTCCGGACTTACCGGATAAACCTGTTTATCAGTCATTGTGCTCCCCCTTATTAGTCAGAGTCTGTTGTCATTATCGGTTATTTAATAAAGAGCGTGACGGGCAAAAAAGCCCTGAAGACGGATACCCATAGTTCAACACGCGTGCCAGTGAACAATGAATTAGACTAACGTCCCAATCCGCCAGCACTTTTAGCTAGAATGACGGTCTCACGAGGGGTGACCCTATGTTCTGGAGCCTGCCCTAAAGGATAGACCCGCCAGCGGAAACAACAAGTGAGGTTCCGCCCCCCGGGAACCGGGGGGACGGGTAGAAAGGACAGCCGACTGACCGGGTGTCAGGCGGCTTTCTTGCGTGTCTGGGCAGCCCGCAGGCTGTACAGTTTCCTCTCCTTGAGAGCGTAACGGTTAAGACCTCCGAGGTGGATCTTGCACAGGTACAGCTGCCAGTCGATCTGGCGTGCATCCACCGGGAACAGGACACGATCCAGTTCACCCATGCGGGAAGCCAGGGCCATCAGCGAATCGTTACGGAAGATGTAATCCGGTGCCGTGTAGAAACCAAAGATGGTGGCGAGTGAACGCGTGGTATCGAGGTTTTTGAGAACCTTTAGCTCACGGTTCTGGCCAGCCAGCCTCAGTGCCTTGCCAGCGATGGACAACGGCACGCGCATCCCGCCAACCACAACATCAAACAGCTTGCGATTGACCGCCACAAACGGTTTCGTGGGCCGTCGATAGAACAACTGGTCATACGCTGCATAGTTGGACTTGGCTTCGGCCATCAGGTAGTCAATGAACGTGCCCAGCGAAATTGGGTTTGAACCGCCACTGCAGCATTGATAGATGCGGCGATGCCCAGGCTCGGAAATGGCTTCAGCCAGGGACAGGATAATGCTGTTGGCCACCAGGTCCACCGGAATCACGTCGATAATACCGCTGCGTTTGCCGGGAAACAGGGAGACCTTCTCACGGGCGTAGGCAAGTATGATCGCATCCGCCACCTTCACACCTTCAATCCATCCCGGCGAGGGTTCTTCCAGTGCACTTTCAATGATGGAAGGGCGAACAATTGTGAGTGAGCGCCCGGAAAGGGCTTTCATCAGGAGTTGCTCACCCAGCCATTTGGTAAACGTGTAGGTGTCGCTCCAGCCGTAGTTGTTGGCCTCGCGAATACCCAGGTCCACGAGCTTTTTCTCAAGCACTTTGCCGGAGTATCGGGCCTTCACGTCGGAGATCTTGTCCTGCAGAAGGTGTACAAGCTCTTCCGTTTCATAGTATCCGTCGGTGCTGCGGGGGATAGACTCTCCCGCCGGCTTGATAACGGACTCCGTGATCTGACCGGAATTTTTTCCGTTGACGTAGCAGGTGGATACCTGGATGACCGCCATAGTGCTGTTGAGCTCCGCCAGAGCGGCAACGTTCTCGAGGCAAAGGGTATTGATCTTCAGCGCCTTATCGAGCTCCTCCCGGAAATTTACGCTGGCTGCGGAATTGATAAACGCATCGACCTGCCCGGCAAGAGCACGGAACCGCTCCTGCGTAAGCCCAAAACGGGGTTCAGTCACTTCGCCGGTGATGCAATGAACGCGTTCCTCAAGAAAGCTTTCGAACGCCTCGTTGTCATCGTGCCTAAGGCGCTCGAACACGGAAGAACTCGCGATCTCATTGAGGAATCGTTCCCGCGCTGCCGGATGCCTTTTGTTACCGCGGATAAGCAGATGGATCCCGCCAATATCCGGCACCGTGCGAATCAGTTTTTCCAGTACCACCTTACCAAGAAACCCGGTGGTGCCGGTGATCAACACGTGTTTACCACGTAGTTGCTCAAGAACACCGGACGCTGACGCTCCATTCTGTTGCTGCTGTGTTGCCATGGCGAGAACTCCTTCTCAAATTCACTGTGTAGCCATCAAATGCAGTGGGTTTTACTGCATTTTGCGGGCCACGATTCCGGGAATAAGGCTGATTTTTGCACAGACCGAATGACAGTGCGGTGACATAGAGCAAAGTTACGCTACAAATTGCATCAATAAAATGACCATAAAATAAGGTGACTAAATGCGAAAAAAAGGAATGGAGAGAAACCGGATAAAAGGCGCTCAGGAACCGTTCTTGTCGGTGTCCGCCAGCGAGCGTAGAAGCTGATCCAGGGAGATATTGGACGGCTGCTCCTTAAGCGCCCGAATCAACCGGCTTTGTTCACCAAAACTGATACGGTCGTAGTACGGCTCCCGCTCTGGCTTATTTACTATTGCTTCCGCCTTACGGGGAACTGCCGCAGGGTCAACTTCTGCAGCGAGATGGCGAAGATGAGTCGCCATATGTTCTCGTTGTTCCTTTTCCAGTTTGTCCCAATTGAGAGAGGCTAAACCGGTCTGGATAATCTCGATGGCATCTGCATCCATTTTGCGCCCTAACAGTGCAAAAAGCTCCTGAAACGCTTCATAACGCAGCAGCGGCTTGTCATTGCTGTCAGCCAGTATTTCGCCGAGTTCTGCAGTCAGCCGCTTGCATTCCTGGGCCGGGTCTTTTGGCGTTTTTGCCTGGCCACCGCCGGACGCAGGCGCCGTATCCGCTGAACCGGACGACACCCGGTGCCAATACGCCGCAATCCCCGCCTTTCGCGGCGGCAGCTGGCGCAGCCGCACGTTCAGCATGTCAGCCAATGTTCGGAATTGACGGCTGGACGGATCAGAAGCCGGCAACAGTGCCACAGGGCGTTGATTCATCACTGACTGGCGCAAGGTTTCGTCACGCCAGATCGCACCCAGGTAATGCAACTGCAACCCCAGGTGCCGAACTGCAGCAGCATCAAGGCGCTGAAACACGGATCGAGCCTGACTTGCACCCTGGGCCATGTTCACCAACACGCTCGGCGTCCTTCGGTAGCCACGGCGAATCAGAAGTTTTATCAGGGAGAAGGCATCGGTCAGCGATGCAGGGTCTGGCGTGACCACGACGCAGGCCAGTTCCGCCGCCGCAATCATGTGCATGCCGGTCTTCTGCAAACCGGAGGCCGTGTCTGTGATCACGTAGTCGTAGTTTTTCTCCAGCCTCGACAACGCCTTGAGAACACGCAAGCTTTCTTCAGCGGCCATATCCACACATTGTTCAACTCCCGAGGCGCCGGGAATGATGTGCAAACCCCACTCCGCTTCCATAATCACGTCGCGGAGAGAGCACTCACCGGCCATTACGTTGGCCAGGGTGCGCTCCGGATACCGGCCCAGCATGATACTGACATTAGCCAGATCCGTGTCACCATCCAGCAACAATACTCTGTAACCCTCTCGCGCAAGGGTCAGGGAAAGGTTCAGTGCCACCGATGTTTTTCCGACGCCACCTTTGCCACCGGTTATGGCCAGTGTTCTGGGTTGCTTCGGAATGTGCCTGGAAGTGCGGGAATCGGTCATGAATGCTTAATAGGCGCTGTCTTGTCCGTCGACTGACACGTGATCCGGGTAAAATTTGAGTACTGTGTCAAAGTGTAACCCGGACGGAGTTCTAACTGTAGACAAAAAGAGACGGGTTGAATGCCCGATCATGGACGGTTTTGCGACATTTAACCTGTAAAAAGTTTACACACATCACAACACGGGTAATACTCTGCTTAAAAAAGGACCAATAACTGTTTAATAAATGCAGGTTATTGACTAAGCTCCATCGGGTTAATGTTTATGAACAAGTCGTCAGATACTAACGAAATATCTGGCGCGTTACACAGGCAGGCCTATGCAGATTGCCCCTGACATACAGCTACCGAGTCTCCCGGAGGTTACCCTTCGGGCGCTTGAGGCCTGCCATCAGGATGAAAACTATCGCCGAATAAGTGACATTGTGTCTGCCGACACCGCTCTGGTCACTCGCGTTCTCGCCCTCGCCAACTCGGCACTGTACGGCCCCACCTCGCAAATACGTTCCATTGACCAGGCCCTGCTCCGGCTGGGAACCCGACGTTTTCACACCCTGGTTCTGACTGCTGCACTGCGCCAGATTCTTTACGAACTCGGGGCAGACCAGTGGCAACAGCTGCGGGACTTCTGGCGCCATTCCCTGACCACCGCCCTGACGGCCAGGGCTCTGGCAACACTGACCCGCTACCCCGAACCCGACCAGGCGTTCATGCTGGGTATGTTGCACAACGTAGGCGAGCTGATCGCACTGAAAACACCGCCTGGAGAAACCCAGCAATACTACTTTGACCACCAGTCCGATATTGCTGCCGAACTGGTCAATTCATGGGGGCTGGGCCCCATGGCGGTTGACGCTATGCGCTATCAGCAGGCCATGCCAACGGAAATACAGGATGCCGGGCACCTGGTCAAACTGATCAGTCTGGCAACGCGCCTGGCACTCTCGGACGCGGCGGGCATTGCGGCGGCGGGGACCATTTTTGGGCTCAATGAAGAGCTCACGCGAGAGATCAACCGCAGGATCGACCAGGAAGTGAGCGGCGTGGCCGAGTCACTGGGCATTCCGCTATCGGAAGACTACGACGCCCACCATTCCAACCACAAACTCAAACAGACCATACTGAAACAGGCCATGGCCAGCCAGGCGTTGGAACTGTCGCCGATTCGCGGCAGTGCCCAGGAGAGTCTGGCCGCAACCGTCACCAGCCTGACACTGATCACCGGCCTGCCGGCACTGTATTTTGGCCAGGCCGGAGACGGGCTGACACTGCTATCCGCCAGCAACGGCGATACTCCCGACCTTACAGTTGCCAGCGGGCCGGCCACCAGCGTGTTGACCGAGGCCTACAGCAGCGGCACCGCCCTGTGTCTTGGTGGCCGCACAACGACTGTGCTGGACCGCCAGCTGCTTTCTCTCTTGAGAACCCCTTCTCTGGTGGCTATTCCCGTTCGGGGGGAAGATCAATGTGCTGGCGTCTTTGTCGTCGGTACCGACCATGACAGTTCCGGTCAGACAGAAGAAATCGGTCGCCTGTTCAGCGCCAAACTGTCTGACGCCGTCACTGCCACGCTAGCCAATAGTGGTACCCAGGACAGTATGGAGTCGGAACTGGCCCGACAGGCCATTCGTCGCCAGGTCCATGAGGTGAGCAACCCGCTGACCATCATCCGGCAATATATCTATCAGCTACGGAACCGGCTGGATGATGACGAAGTACAGGAAGAGCTGGACGTCATACGTGACGAACTCGATCGCGCGGGGGATCTCCTGTTGCAGATCAGCCGGGGTCCGGGCCATGATGCAGCAAACCCGACCGGCGTCTGCAATCTTAATGACGAACTGAGAATTCTGCAGGACTTGCTGGAAGACAGTCTGTTCAGCGGCGACGACATGGCGCTGGAGCTTGACCTTTGCGCGGACCCCACCGATGTTACCGTGCCCGGTGCTGTCATCCGGCAGGTGGTTATCAACCTGGTCCGTAATGCGGCAGAATGCCTTGTTGACGGTGGCGAAGTGGCTATTCACACACAGGCACCAGTCTGGCAGAGCGGAAAAACCTGGGTGGAACTGGAAGTGGCGGACACCGGTAATGGAATTCCCGACGAGGTCCGAAAACACTTGTTTTCACCGGTTCAATCCACCAAGGGCAAGGGCCATAGCGGCCTGGGTCTGAGCGTGGTCAAACAGTTGATTGATGACATGGAGGGCATCATTAGTTGCCGCACGGGGCGCGGAGGGACAGCATTCCGAATTCTGTTTCCCGCGGCGGCAAATAAAAAAAACGATGAAAAATGACGAAGAAACGACGGGCTACTGACATGAAACCTGCGAGCACCGAGTGGACTTACGGCGACGACGGAAAGGCGCGCATCCTGGTCGTCGACGATGATCCGAGACTGCTTTCCGGCCTTGCTTCACTGCTCAGAAGCAAGGGGTACGAGGTCACCGAAGCGGAAGGTGGGCGCATGGCCTGTCGCATCCTTGAGACCGAATCGTTCGACCTGGCAATGCTGGATCTTCGCATGCCCGATGTGGACGGATTCGGTGTGATGGAACGCCTGTCATCGGAACAACCAGAATGTGGCGTGATTGTCGTGAGCGGTGAAAGCTCGTTCAGCGCCGTCAGCCGTGCCCTGCGCCGGGGGGCACTGGACTATATCCGCAAACCGTTCGACCCGGAAGAACTGCTGGCAACGGTCGACGGCGTGCTCGGCAAGCGTTCTCTGCTTCGCGCCCACGAGCACATACGAATGCGCCTGGAAAAGTCCGAGGAACTGCATCGCTACATCGTCAACAGCTCACCCGATATCGTTTTCATGCTCGATGGCGACGGGCATTTCTGTTTTGTGAACAGCAAGATTGAGAGCCTGCTTGGCTACCAACCCGCTGAGCTGTGCGGGCGTCACTTTCGCCACATCCTGGATGACCGGGACATCGCCCGGGGAACCTATGCTCTGAAAGGCCCGAATATCAGCGCCGACAATCCCCGGACACTGGAAGTTCGGCTCAAGACCCGAGGCAGCCGCAAAGCCACCCGACACTTTGAAATTACCGCGTTTCCGATTGACCCGGAAACCTGGCCCCACACCAATCACGATGACGGCAAATACAATGGTCGCGAGGCCCGCTACTACGGCACTGCTCGCGATGTGACCGAGCGTAAGGAAGCGGAAGCCTTTATCAACTTCCAGGCCTACCACGACTTGTTGACCCGACTGCCAAACCGCGCCCTGTTCAAGGACCGGCTCGACCTGGCCATCACCCACGCGCGCCGCAGTGAGCAGAAGCTGGCGGTGATGTTCCTGGACCTTGATCGCTTCAAGGTTATCAACGACACGCTGGGACATGCCATGGGCGATCGCCTGTTGCAGGCTGTCACACAGCGACTGGAACGGTGTCTGCGCAAAGGGGATACCCTGTCACGCTTCGGTGGCGATGAATTCACTCTGCTGTTGCCGTCGATCCACGGTTACGAGGACGCAAGACAGATTTCAAAGAAGTTGATCAAGGCCTTGCGCGCGCCTTTCCAACTGGGCGAACACGAAGTTTTCGTAGGTGTGAGCATTGGCATTGCCACCTACCCGGAAGCCGGCGAATCCATGGATCAACTGATCCAGAACGCCGACATTGCCATGTATCACGTCAAAGCGCGGGGCAAGGATGGCTATCGCTTCTACTCGGAGAGCATGAGCATTGACACGGCCAACCGCCTGAGCCTGGAAAGAGACCTTAGGATGGCACTGGAGCGCGATGAGTTGCGGGTGTTCTATCAGCCGCAAGTCTGTTCCTCGAGCAATCGCGTGGTGGGTTTGGAAGCGCTGGTGCGCTGGCAACATCCGGAAAGGGGATTGCTCTATCCACGGGACTTCCTGCCGCTGGCGGAAGAAACCAAACTCATTGCCAAACTCAGTGAATGCGTACTCGACCAGGCCTGCCATGATGTCGGCCAGTGGATTCGAGAAGGACACAGCGACCTGCGACTGGCCGTAAACCTGTCCCCGGTCCAGGTGGAGCACCCAAGGTTTGTAGAGACCCTGATGGCTCAACTCCAGGCCCACGGCTTCCCGCCCCAAAACCTGGAAATCGAGATCACTGAAAACGTGATCATGAACGATCTTGAGCAGATCAGTCAGAAACTCCGGGAATTAGCGTCATTGGGCGTCAGAATTGCCATTGATGATTTCGGCACCGGCTACTCCTCCCTGAATTACATTCACCGGCTGCCCATTCACACCCTGAAAGTGGATCAGTCCTTCGTCAAAGCCATTCGCAGAGGCGAAGATGGTGCCTGTATTGTAAACGCCATTGTCGCCATGGCCCATGGACTGAAACTTCAGATCGTGGCGGAGGGTGTGGAAACGGACGAACAGCTCACCTACCTCAAAAGCCTGGGATGCCACCAGGTTCAGGGATTCTTCTACGGCCCGGCGCGGCCTGCAGACGTCATCGGCAAAACCCTCGGACATACCCCGGCGCGCGCCGTCGCTTTCTAACCTACCGCATTATCGATACTCCATTGTCGGACAGTCAGATCTAAAATGTTGATCTGGTTTGCAAAGTGTTGCTGTTCGTTACGTTATGTATCTGGAAATGCGCGGTACTGCACATAATTCCCCCACCGGCTTCTCTAAGCTCAAATCCATCAGGCGCTTCCTTCAATTCACCTGACGGTGAATCAACAATCACAAGAAGAATGGAAGCATCCCCAGGATATGGACAGGCAGAAGTCACCATGCGCGATAAATACAAATACATTGGCCCGGTATACGATTTTCTGAGCAACCTCTACAGCGGCAAGAACATCCATCGCTGCAAGACCGCCATGCTCGATGTGGAAACCGTCAAGCCCGGCGCCCGCATCCTGTTTGCAGGCGTGGGTCATGGCCGTGACGCGATCCGTGCCGCAGAACTGGGCGCGGACGTGACCGTGGTGGACCTCTCCGAGACCATGCTGCGCAAGTTTGCCGAAGCCCAGGAAAAAGAGGCGCCGCACCTGAACATCCGCCGCATTCACAGCGACATCATGAAGGTCGATGAGTTCGAACAGTACGACATGGTGGTCGCCAACTTTTTCCTCAACGTGTTTGACGAAGACATGATGGTGCGGGTGCTGGAGCATCTGATCCGTCTGGGCAAGGCCGACGCCAGGGTGGTTGTGGGTGACTTCTGCTACCCCACCGGCAACATTGTGGCCCGCCTGTTCAAGAAGATGTACTGGTACATGGCCGTCTTCATCTTCTGGCTGTTCGCCAACAATGCCTTCCACAAGATTTACAACTACCCCGAACACATGCAGCGCCTTGGCCTGCACGTTACCGAGAAAAAGCATTTCAAGCTGCTGAACATGAACTGTTACTGGTCGATCCTGGGACGGAAACAGGTGTAGACACGAGGCCTCACGCCGGATTTAAAACAATAAACGGGGGAGTTTCACAATGTCAGACCAGATCCTTTCACTCGATGGCGTACGCTCTCTGGACGAAGGTGTATTTACCTTTCCGGAGCGCATCAGTTACCTCAAGAAGTACGGCACCCATTCCCAGTCGTTCTCGACGTTGCAACCTGAGATGCAGTATTTCGATGTGCCCGGCGTTGGCTACCTGGCGTATATGCGCAAATGGGGCGGCACGTTCGTGCTCTCCGATCCTGTCACCGCACCGGAACACTTTGAGGTGATCCTGGAACAGTTTCACCAACGCTTCCCTTCCGCCTGCTACATCCAGGTATCCAAACCTGTCGTGGACTACCTCTACCGCCGCTTTGGCCTGTTTGGCACCCAGTTTGGCAGCGAATCCCGTATCAACCTGAAAAACTGGTCGCTCAGCGGGAAGAAGAAACAGATCCTGCGCACGGCCCTCAACCAGGCGGAAAAAAACGGCATTACCGTGAAGGAGCGCTTCAGCGATGACCACACCCGCGAAATTTCCGATGCCTGGATTCGCACCCGTAAATGCAAGAGCAAGGAGATCCGTTTCCTGATACGTCCCATGGAGATGGAGTACCGGGAGAACGAACGCCATTTCTACGCGTACCAGGATGGCAAGGCCGTGGGCTTTATCTACTTCGACCCCATCTACCGCAATAACGAGATCATCAGTTACGTGCCTAACATCTCAAGGGCCAACGCGGATTTCCGCCAGGGTATTTTCTACACCCTGATGGCCCATGCCATGGATGTGTTCAAGGCCGAAGGCGTGCCCTATCTGGACCTGGGTTTAATTCCGCTATCCCTGGACCCGGCTACCGAGCATCAGGAAAGCCGACTGCTCAAGCGCATCATGCACGGCCTGTATGAGAAGGGGAACTTCCTTTACAACTTCAAGGGCCTGGAATTTACCAAGTCACGATTCCGTGGCGACAACTTTAAAACCTACTGTTGCCACCGCCGATCCTTACCGGCACTGGAGTTCCTGGCCATGTTCAAGCTGACCCGCTTGCTATAGCACCGACTACCGACGAGGACCAGTTACCACGGATGTCGTTGGTGGCCAGGCCAAGCCCATCCAGGAACTCCCCGATACCTCGTGGGATGTCCCCGGAAAACAGGGCGGCATCAACCACATCGCCATCGCTGTTGAGGGCCATAAGACTTTTCACTTCCAGCCCCTGCTGTTCGAATAACCAGGCCGCTCGGCGGGCGATGGCCTCTCCGGAATCCACCCAGTGTTTTACGGTCGGCAACTGGCTCTGCAGCAGATCCTTTATCAGCGGGTAATGAGTGCAGCCCAGAACCACAGTGTCCACACCCACGTCCCGGAATGGTTGCAATGCCACGGACAAGGCCTGTTCGGGGACTGGCGAACCGGACACCAGATTTTCGATCCATTGCACCAAGTCCGGATGCCCCAGCCGTTCCACCGTGCAATCACTGGCAAACTCGTCAATCAGGTCTGCAAGGTAGGGCCGACGAACAGTGGCGGGGGTGGCCAGCAGACCAATACGGCGGTTTTCAGACACCGCCGCCGCAGGCTTTACCGCCGGCACCACGCCGATCACCGGTATCGGTGTCATGGTCCGAAGATGCGGCAACACCACAGTGCTCGCAGTGTTGCACGCCACCACAATGACATCACAGGGAAATTCCGACAGCGCCAGCCGGATCAGTGTCTGGCTGCGTTCAATGACCACCGTTTCCGGCTGGGCGCCGTAAGGAAAGCCAGCGTTATCAGCCAGGTACACCAACTTCACCCCCGGCAATTGTTGATGGATACAAGCAGCAACGCTCAATCCGCCAACGCCTGAATCAAAGACCAGCACTCTTGGCGCAGTCACGACGATGCCCCCTGCCCTTTAATTTCCCGCACCATGGCCTGGATCAGGCCGCCGGAGATGGTGGTCACCGGCGGCACAGGTGGCATATCGCCCGGCAGAAACCAGTCCGCTTCCGCAATTTCGTCTTCCTGCAGCACCAGCTCGCCCCCGGCGTAGTCTGCAAAAAAGCCCAGCATTAACTGATGGGGAAACGGCCATGGCTGAGAGGAGTGGTAGCGAACCCCACTAACCTCAAGGCCGGTTTCCTCTTTCACTTCCCGGGCAACCGCCGCTTCAATGGTTTCACCCGGCTCCACAAAGCCCGCAATCAGGCTGAAATAATGACGCTTTGTCCGCGATGACCGGGCCAGCAACATTCGTTCACCACGGCGGATAACCACAATTACGCAGGGCGCCAGCCTGGGATACCAGGGAATGCCGCAGGGCTTGCACCACTTGGCCCTTTCCAACGGGTGCAGCTCTGTCAATTCACCACAGCGGCCGCAGAAGCGGTGATCCCGCCACCACTGATGCACCTGGAACGCGGTGCCCAGCATTTCCGCGGGAGCATCCTCCATCAGCAGCAGCGCTTCCCGAAGCGTCACCCGTTCTGTAGACCCGGCCAGTCTGGCCGCGTCGGCTTCGGCCACGTAGACAGGCTTGCCGTCCATCTGGCCAACATACACCGGCCCGATATCACCGTGCGTACTAGGGGCAATCATCCGCCAAGGCTTCAGCCAGCCAACGTCGGGCTTCAGCACCGCATCACCGTCGATGGCCAACACAAGATCGTCATCGTCGGGCCCTTTCGAAGACCAGCCGGGAGTCCATAACGCCATAATCCGTGTCCAGAAGCTATTATGTGGGTAGAGCTGGAAATGTATCACAGCGGCACAACACAACAGAACGACCGCATGGCTTTCCGCACTGCACGCAACCAAGTAAACTTACCGCCTGTTTTGTGAACCGGAGCGACCGTTTATGCGTTTTTTCCTGGGCCTTCGCAGCCTGATCCTGACCCTTTTCCGCAAAATCCTGTTTTTGTGGGTCCGGACGGATGTGAGCGGCAACAGCGTGGAAGCCCTGGGAGTAGACCCGGAAAAACCGGTTTGCTACGTACTGCAGTACAGCTCGCTGTCCAGCCGATTGGTCCTGGAACAGGAGGTGCTGCGAGCTGGCCTGCCTGGTGCCGAGTCGTCCCTGCCGGTCAAGAACGGTCCGAACCACTCCTTCTTTTTTCTCTACCGTCGGATTGGTGGTCTTTTCCGTCGTCGCCAGACGCCCGTTCCCACCGGTGAGTTCCGGGCGCTGGTTCGCCATGGCCTGGAACACCCTGAGCAGGATGTTCAGATCGTCCCTGTGTCGCTGTTCTGGGGGCGCTCCCCGGACAAGGAAAAATCGCTGGTCAAACTGCTGCTGTCCGACACCTGGTCCGTGGCTGGACGTTTGCAGAAATTCCTGATCATCATGGTGCATGGGCGTAGCACTTACGTGCAGTTCAATCAGCCCCTGTCCCTGAAGCAGGTGATTGACGAATACCGCCATAGCGAGGAACGCGCCAACCGTAAGCTCGCCCGCATTCTCCGTACCCATTTCCGCAGGGTGCGCCAAGCCGTGCTCGGCCCGGACCTGTCTCACCGCCGCACCTTGGTGGGTGGACTGGTGCGGACCCAGGCGGTCAAGGAAGCCATCCGGGAAGCTGCCCGAAAGGATGACATCCCCCCGGAAAAGGTGCGCGCCAAGGCGTACAAATATGCGGACGAGATCGCTGCCAGCATGTCCATCGTGACCATACGCTTCCTGGAAGTGGTGCTGTCTTGGCTGTGGAATCGTATCTACAACGGCATCGCTATCAACAACATCCGCGTTGCCAAGGAAGAAGCCCAGGACAATGCCGTGGTGTATGTTCCCTGCCATCGCTCCCATATTGATTACCTGCTGCTGTCCTACGTGCTCTATAAGAACGGGCTGATGCCCCCGCACATTGCCGCCGGCATCAACCTGAACATGCCTATTGTTGGCCCCATCCTGCGACGCGGCGGCGCGTTCTTCATGCGTCGGAGCTTCCGTGACAACCCGCTCTACGCCACCGTGTTCAACGAATACATGCACGTGATGTTCTCCCGAGGCTATTCCGTTGAGTACTTCGTGGAGGGCGGGCGCAGCCGCACCGGCCGCATGCTCCAGCCTCGGCCCGGCATGCTGTCCATGACCGTCCGCAGCTTTCTGCGAGACCATCGCAAGCCCATCGTGTTCGTCCCGGTATACATTGGTTACGAGAAGGTGATGGAAGGCCGTTCTTACCTCGGTGAGCTACGGGGCAAGAAAAAACAGAAAGAGAGCGTGTTCGCGATTGCCAAGACCGTTCGCAAGTTGAGCAACTCGTTTGGCCAGGTCGCTGTAAACTTCGGTGAAGCCATTCCCCTTGCTGAGGTATTGAACGAAGTCGAACCAAGCTGGCGGGAAGAAGCCTACGATTCCGAATACCGGCCAAAATGGCTCAATCAGGCGGTGTCTGAACTGTCCAATCGTGTTGCGTCCAGCATTAACGCATCTGTCGCCGTCAATCCCATTGGCATGACTGCAACGGTTTTGCTGGGCACCGATCGCCTGGCTATGGATGAAGGCCAGTTGATTCGCCTGATGGACCAGTATGCCGACCTGCTGAAAGCCTTTCCCTACGCCGACACCATCACGCTGCCGGAAGGCAGTGGCAAAGATTGGGTCGACTACTGCGAAAACATGGGCCTGATCACGCGCCAGCCCCAGAAACTGGGTGACATCATCGCGCTGGAAGGCAGCAACGCGATCCTGATGACCTATTACCGCAACAACATCCAGCATCTGTTTGCCCTGCCGTCTCTGATCGCGAGCCTGTTTGAGAACAAGAACTCCCTGCGCCGGGACAAAATTGAGTTCCTGGCCAGCGTGGCGTACCCCTATCTGAAATCCGAACTGTTCCTCAAATACGACGCCGAGGAGATTGACGGGGTCATCAACCAATGGATCGACGTCCTATTGGAGAAAGGGTTGCTGTTCGAAGAAGAGGAAGACAGGATCAGCCGCCCTGAGGAAGGCACCGATGCCATGCTGCGCCTGCGGGTGCTGTCACGGTTCATCATCCAGACCCTAGAACGCTATCACATTGCCATCGGCATCCTGCGCAAATACGGGTCGGGTAAGATTACCGCCGGCGAACTGGAAGAGCAGAGCACGCTTCTGGCCGAACGTATGTCCATCCTGTTCGGCCTCAATGCGCCGGAGTTCTTCGACAAGACCCTGTTCCGTAACTTCATCGCCAACATGCAGCACAATGGCGTTATCACCACCGATGACGACGGGCTGTTGTGCTACACCGACGGCCTGGATGAAGTAGCGGAAGACGCACGGTTGGTGCTAAGTGTGGAAAAACGCCAGGCCATTCAGCAGGTGACCATGCTTGGGGCCTGAGCGAGACCGGTGACCACCTATCCGGCGGGAAACGCCTTGATGGAGTAGATATCGTACCGGCTGCTCTTCCCTTCAATACGGGTGGTGGGTTCGGGGCCACTCACTGGCTCCGCCTTGCGCGGGCGTTTGACGACAACCCGATAGGTTGCCACTGCCAACGCGGCCTTCAACAACGCCGGTGAGTCATCGTCGTCTCCCACCACCGTGCGGAACACCTGCATTTCCTTCTTGACCAGGGCCGACTTGTCGCGATGGGGAAACATCGGGTCAAGGTAGATCACATCCGCGGCGCCCGCGCCCGCCTGCGATAACCAGTCGATACTGCTACCCGACTGCAATACCATCCGGGCGACAATGGGCGCGCTCTGCTCGTTCAGGGCCGCACGGGAAAGTCCGTCACTAAGCAACGCATGGATAACCGGCGAGCGTTCGAAAAGGGTTAACCTGCAGCCCAGGGAGGCCAGTACGAACGCGTCCTGGCCAAGACCGGCCGTTGCATCCAGAACATGAAGGGGCTGGCGGGCTTTCTTCAGGCCAACAGCCTTGGCAATCAGTTGTCCGGTGCCACCGCCGTGTTCTCTCCGGTATCCCGCCTTTCCGGTCACGAACTCGGCTCTGACAGGCCCTGGAGCCCCCTTGCCGGTCACCTGCAGGCCAAGACCATTTTCATCCAGAAACAGCAGCACTGGGTAATCCCGCACGTCTCGCGGACGAAGCGTACCCAGCAGAGGCAACGATAATGCTTCAGACAGGGAACGTGCAGCGTGGAGATCGCCAAGGGGGCTGCAGCCAACTGCGAGTTCAGACAGGGTGTTTCCTGGCGACATCAAACCAGGATATCGATGCCTGAGAGCCCTGCATCCGCAATATCGCCTCCGGCGGCGACATCGGCAAACGTGGACAGGGCTCTGGAGGTGCTCAGGGAAACTTCATCGGCACGGAAACGCTCCAGGCGCACGTCCTCCGCGGCTTGACGTGCCTCGACACGGCGTTCTAGCGACTCAGCAGAAGGAACCGGCCGTTGTTCGGCGTTGGGGGGCCGTGCATCGGTGAGATCACGGCGAACGGCCTGGCTATCGTTATCGGGGGCGGACGCAGGCGCACGAGCGATGTCACTGCGCTCACGAACCGGGCTGCTGTTGCCGGACTGGAAAGGAAGACTGCTGTTTGGGTTAACACCACCGATCATTCTGGTACACCGGTTAAAAAGACCACAGGTAGTGGATTATGGAAGATCCTGGACCAATTTTAAAGCAGGCTGTTCAATGTTTGCACTACCAGAGCACGACAAGCAACAGCAGACCGAGTACCAGGCGGTATATAACGAACGGCATCAGGCCAAGTCTCTCAAGGAACTTGAGAAACAGGTGGATACAGACCACGGCACTGACAAATGACAGCGCAGCACCCAGGGCAATAGCCGCCCAGTCGGTTGCCCCGCCCTGCTCCACCAGCTCCAGGGTTTTCAGCAGACCGGCGGCGAGAATCAGCGGGATCGACAACAGGAACGAGAATCGGGCGGCTGCCTCCCGTCCAAACCCGAGAAACAGAGCCGCCGTGATGGTAATACCGGATCGGGAGGTGCCCGGAATGAGAGCCAGCGCCTGGGCCACGCCAATGATCACCGCATCTTTCATGGTCAATGCCGGCAGGTCCCGGTTGCGACGTCCCACCGCGTCCGACCACCACAGCACCAAACCAAAACCGATGGTCGAAACTGCAATCACCAACCCGGAACGCAGGGAGGTTTCAATGAAATCATTAAGCAACAGACCAGCCAGTCCGGCTGGAATGGTGCCGGCGATGACCGCCCACGCAAGGCCACTATCCTGCCCGACACGGCCCCGAACCGTATCTCCAACCCAGGCAACCGTGAGACGGCCCACTTCCGCGCGAAAGTACCAGATCACCGCTGCCAACGTCCCTACATGCACAGCGACATCGAACGCAAGGCCTTGATCCGGCCAGCCAAATACCTGTGAGGGAAGGATCAGATGGGCCGAACTGCTGATCGGCAGAAATTCCGTCAGCCCCTGTATAACGGCCAATACAATAATGTGCCACAGTTCCATCGGCAGTGATTCCGGGTGGTAGCAGTGAGGTTGTTGTTAGCGGCCGGGCAGTTTTTTCCAGGCCACTTCATCACGAATGTAAACCGGTTGTGCCTGTTCGGCCGGTACCCCGGCTCCCGCATGAAAGGCACGGGCGGCGATCTCCGCCACTCTGGAAGCCCTGGGCACTAGAGTCTCGTCGATGCGGTCCATGGTTGCGGCAACATCGGCCGGGAAATTTTCTTTCAGGCTCCACCCCTGACCGGCACCAAACCACCGGGATGCGCCATCGGCCAGAGTCACAGACACCGGAGCGCAGACCTGCTCGTGCCCCATCAACTCCGGTTGCCCATCTCGGCACATATAACAGGCCCAATAGGCTTCACCCATGCGGGCATCGAAGGCCACTGCAACGGCGTCGCCGTCCAGCATTTGCCAATGCTGTATCGCATCCTCGGCAACGGCTGCCAGGGATGACACTGGAATAACGGGGACTCCAAGACCATAGGCCAGGCCCTGGACAACCCCCGTAGCAATGCGAAGGCCCGTGAACGAGCCCGGACCACAGGCAAATGCGAGCGCATCGAGGTCCGCCGGCACCAGTTCCTTCTCGGCGAGAAGCTCGCGGATCATCGGCATCAACAGGCGGGTGTGTCCGCGGGGAGCCAGCTCGAACCGCTCCACCAAGCTGTTATCCACCAGCAGGGCTGCTGAGCAGCCCTCTGATGAGGTATCCAGTGCCAGTAGTTTCACAGGGTTACTTCAGTTGGGTAAGAATCTGGTCGCGAATGTCATCCAGGCTGCCCACGCCTTTTACGCGCACATATTTCGGCGCAGCGGCAGGGGCTTCTTTCGCCCAGTCCTGATAGTAACCGACCAGTGGCGCGGTTTGCTCGTGGTAGATCTTCAGGCGTTTACGGACGGTTTCTTCCTTGTCGTCCTCGCGCTGGATGAGGGCATCGCCAGTCTCATCGTCTTTACCTTCGGTCTTGGGCGGATCGTACTTCACATGATAGATGCGACCACTGCCCTCGTGCACCCGACGACCTGACAGACGGCTTACGATTTCCTCGTCATCAACGGCGATTTCCACCACATAGTCAATAACAATACCCTGGTCTTTCAGGGCCTCGGCCTGGGGAATAGTGCGGGGGAAACCGTCGAGCAGGAAGCCGTTCTTGCAGTCAGGCTGCTTAACCCGTTCTTCGATGAGCGCAATGATGATGTCATCAGACACCAGACCGCCAGAAGCCATCACTTCCTTGACCTGCTTGCCAAGATCGGACTCGGCTTTCACCGCCGCGCGAAGCATGTCGCCGGTCGAAATCTGCGGGATTTCAAACCGTTCGGTGATGAACTGGGCCTGCGTACCCTTGCCTGCGCCTGGCGCGCCTAACATGATGATTCTCATAACGCTGTGCTCCCGTTGTAGTCATTATCATTTGAAAAGCTGTTGCAAAACCCGGCGGCTTTGCGACAGCTTCTCGGCAGCAACGAGCCCGCAGCCCCTGCCAAGGAAGGCGCATTATACGAACTCAGCCCCCTCATAGAAAGTGGACCTCCGTAGCATGCACCAAAAGGTTACATCGGGCTGTGAGTTGCGGCTGTAGCTGATAGTGCTCGACGGTCAGGATGACAGGGATAACGCCAGCGCGTCCAGCTCCCCGGAAACGCTGTCAATCTCCTCGTTCAAACGAGCAACATCCCCTTCGGAAAGCCCGAGGGACGACGCAAGGGAGGCGACATCATCCGGGTTGAACTCATCCCCAATCCCCCTTTCCTTCAGCAGCCCATTGGCCAGCTGGACCATGAGCACATACTGTTCATGCTCGCCATGGTAGCCCTCCTGCTGATGCATACCCGCGGCCTTGACCACCGGGTCAGGCAGTTCCCAAAGTCGGTGAAGGATGCCGCCAATGGCGCCGTGGCCAACCGCCAGCATCTGTTGATCGTTGCTGGCCCCGAACACCTGTTGCTCCAGCGAATGCATGCTGGCGTCGGGATTGGCTTCCCGCAGCGAATTCAGCTCGTCAAACTCCTGGGGAAACAGGTGGCCGATCAGCAGTAGGCCGAAGTTGTGCAGCAAGCCACACAGATACGCCAGGCCTTTATCGGAATGGCACTTTGGCGCCATACGCTGGCAAACAAACGCGTTATACAGAGAGTGGCGCCAGAACTGGTCCATCCCCAGCATGCCCTGACGGGGCACTTCGAAAGCGCGCACGGACGCGATACCCAGCGCGATATGGGCCACACGATCAAACCCAAGAACCCGGGTCACCGCTTCCTGTACCGAGTTGATCTGACCGGGATAGTTAAACAGGGCAGAACGGGCATAGCGCATGATCTGCGCGGTAAGGCTGGGATCAAACTCTATCAGCTCGCCCAGTTCGCGGGCGGTCGCCTCGGAATTGGCCGTCAAACGGAGAATGCGCAGCGCCAGCGCTGGCATGGGCGGCAGACGGTAAAGCTTCTGCAGCTTGTCGGCCACTTCTTCCAGCGTCAGGGCATCACGCTCATCGTTGTTTTGCCCGCGAATCGCCAGGTGGCCCTGAGTGGCATCCGCCAGGGCCCTTGCCAGAGAGGTGCGGTCCAACTCGAGAAGAGCGTTGTCGGTCCCGCAGCACATGAGGGTGCGGGGGTATCCCAGGATATCCTCATCAACGAGCACCGGCAGATCGTAGGCAGCCCCGACCGGCGGCTGGAAGCCCGGGTCACAGTCGGCAAACAGCCGGGCGGACTGGCGAGCCGTTAACGGCTGCAGGCGTCGGCCAGTTTGCTTGTGCACCAGGTCCATATCCAGACTGGTGTTGTAACCGTGAACGGCCATGACGACGCCATTGATGTCGATCAGGGGCGTTGCCCGGATAAACTCATCCTGAGGACGCCCGGACGCCATGACCGCGGCGTCAAAGCTAAGTACCTGATCAATCTCAAGTTCCCGATAGGCAATTCCTTTGCCGGTTAAAAAGCGTTCCAGTCTTGCCGCTAACGCCACGGCGTTACTCCTGTTTTTTATGATCCGCTGAACCTGCTTTAGCCGGTGTTCCGCATGCCGGCCGCAATACCAGCCATGGTTACCTTGAGTGCGCGCTCAACCATCTCGGGCACTTCGCCCTTGCCCTCGCCCTCACGGTCACGCTTGAGCAGTTCCGCCTGTAAATAGTGTAGCGGATCAGTATACGGATTACGTACACGCATGGAATGGGCAAATACAGGTTCCTGTTCCAGCAAGGTGTCCTGCTGCTTCAATTCCAGCAAATGGCGGATGCAGCCCTGCAGGCGCTCCCGCAGGTTCTTGCCGAGTTCAAGCAGTTTTGGATCATCGACCAACGTCTTTTCGTAGTAGCTGGCAATTCTCAGGTCAGATTTTGCCAGCACCATTTCCAGCATATCCACGTAGGTTTTGAAGAACGGCCATTGCTGCATCATCTCCCGCAGCACCGGCACGCGGTCGTTGTGAAATGCCTCCTCCAGGGCAACGTCGCTACCCAGCCAGCTGGGTAGCATCATCCGCATCTGGGTCCACGCGAAAATCCAGGGAATGGCCCGCAGGCTTTCCACGCCACCGCCGGGTTTGCGTCGTGCCGGGCGGCTACCCAGGGCCAGCTTGCCCAGCGCCTGTTCCGGAGTGACCTGGCGGAAATAGGGAACAAAGTCCGGATTCTCCCGAACCACGTCACGGTAAGCTTTGAGGGAGCGTTCGGTGAGCCAGTCCATAGCCTCCCGCCATTCCGGCTCTGGCCCTCGCGGTGGCGCCAGGGTGGCTTCAATCACCGCCGTGGTGTACAGCGTAAGGCTCTGTTCCGCCAGCCGGGGAAGGCCAAACTTGAAGCGGATCATCTCGCCCTGCTCGGTGATCCGGAAACTGCCGTTCACCGAACCCGGCGGTTGAGACAGGATTGCACGGTTGGCCGGGCCACCACCACGGCCGACGGTGCCACCGCGGCCATGAAACAGCGTGAGGTGGACGCCATACTGATTGGCGACCTCGGTGAGCTTTTCCTGAGCCTGGTATTGAGCCCACGCGGCCATCATCTGACCAGCGTCTTTGGAGGAATCGGAATAGCCGATCATGACTTCCTGCCGGCCTTCGCAATAGTCCCGATACCAGTCCACGCTGTAGAGCGCCGCCATACTGTCAGGGGCACCGCGCAGGTCATCCAGGGTCTCAAAGAGGGGCACTACCCGCATCGGGTTTTTCATACCCGCTTCACGTAGCAGCAAAATCACGTTCAGCACATCCGACGGTTTGCTGGCCATGGAGATGACATAGGAACCCAGCGCTTCCGGCGTCTGCTCTGCCACCACTTCGCAGGTAGCCAGCACCTCGGCGACTTCGTCGGAGGGTTTCCAGTGCCTGGGAATCAGTGGCCGGCGCCCCTTGAGTTCGCGCACCAGGAAATCCTGACGTTCCTGTTCGGACCAGGACAGATAATCGCCCAGCCCCAGGTAATCCACCATTTCCGCAACCGCCTCGGCATGACGGGTCGACTCCTGGCGGATGTCCAGGCGAATCAGAGGCAAGCCAAAGGTGTGGGCGCGGCGAATGGTGTCCAGCAGCGGACCATTGGCAATGGATTCCAGCCCGCAGTCCACCAGGGACCGATAACAAAGCTCCAGCGGCCCGGTGAAGTCCTCGTTGGCAAACAGAATGCCGGTGGCGTCGGAGGGCTCGCCGGCAACCCTGGCTTCCGCCCAGTCCCGGGTTTTGATCAGTTTTTCCCTCAGCCCGGCCAGCACCTGGCGATAGGGCTCCCGGGTATCACCAACGACGTCCCGCAGCTCATCACTGGCCTGCCACATGGACAATTCCGCACGCAGGGACTGGATGTCCCGCAGGTAGAGATCGGCTGCCATCCAGCGGCCCAGCAGGAACACCTTGCGGGTTACTTTATGGGTCACATTGGGGTTGCCATCGCGATCACCGCCCATCCAGGAGGCGATCCGGATGGGCGACGCATCCAGCGGTAACCCCTTCCCCGTGGCGTCTGAAAGCGATAGATCCAGGCTTCTCAGAAAACGCGGCAATGCCTGCCACAGACTGTTCTCAATAACGGCAAATCCCCACTTGGCTTCGTCAACCGCCGTCGGGCGCTCATGCCGAATCTCATCCGTGTGCCAGGCTTCGGTGACCAGTTGCGACAGGCGTCCGACGATTTCATCACGCTCCGCGGGCAACAGGTCCTCATGATCCAGTCGGGCCAGGCAATCGGACATTTCGTCGTACTTCATGATCAGCGTACGGCGGGCCACTTCGGTGGGATGTGCTGTCAGAACGTACTCGATACGAAGGTCAGCCACTCGCCTGTGCAGTTCATCGGCACTGACGCCACCGTCTTTGAGGCGGCCAAACACCTCTTCGAGGGATTCCACCATCAGGTCCGATTGATGACCCCGCTTGCGGCGGATGCCGTGGTATTGTTCCGCCAGATTGGCCAGGTTCAGGAACTGGTTAAAGGCGCGGGTTACCGGCAGCAACTCGTCATCACGAAGCTTGCCCAGCAGGTTGACCAGGCGCTGGCCGGAACCGCTTTCCTGGCGACGGTCGGCCTTGGCAGCCGCCCGCACTTCTTCTATCAACTCGTAGCAATCTTGCCCGGGGTGACGCTGGATACTCTGCCCCAGCAACTCGCCCAGCATGCGAACGTTTTCTCGAAGGTCAGGGTGTAGCTCAGTCACATTGACGTCCTTTTAAATTGACGGAGGCGAAGTAAACTAACGATACTGTTTACTCTTATAAAGCCTTTCTAACGATTAAAGCCTGTCGCCGCAAGGAGTATCCATGAAAGTAACCGATTTGCCCAAACACTGGGAAAGCAAGAAAGAGTCTGTTGAGCGCAGCCACGATTACAATCTCCGCTTGCCGCTGGAAGATGCCGCGCGCATAGCAGCACTGGCCGAGCTTTACCCGGACCGTTCAGAGAGCGACATACTGAATGACATGATTGGCGCCGCGTTGGACGACCTGGTCAGGCTGAGCCCGTTGAAGGACAAGCTGGAAGGCAAGGATAAATAAAGCGGGGGCACTTCTCTGCGGGGTGGCGAAGCCACCCCGTCGGGTATCACAGGGCCGTCGCGATCAATCAGGCGTTGGCCTGATCAGGCAACCGATTCGAGCTGGCGCGCCTTCAGCCGCTGGATATGCTTCTGGCTGAGACTGATGAAGCGCGGGGTCATCCCCTGATCTTCATAGATTTCGAAGCCGTCTTCATCGAACGCAACAACCTTAGACCCCTGAACGTACGGAAAGCTGGTTTCCAGCTCATCAAGGGCAGCGGAAATCAGGTCTCGCATCAGGTCCTGGGAAGACTTCATCGGATACAACGCGGCCAGTTTTTCCAGTCGCTTGTGATGCTGGTCAGAGAGGTCGGCAAAATACGCATCACGGGTCAGCCGACCACGTGCGTGCTTGTCCCAGTAGTTGACCAGATCTTTGATTTTCATGGTGCCTTCACTCCTGCATCTTCTTGGTGGCCCACAGGGTGCACAAAGTGTGTGCATCCTTAACCGGAAGTGTAGACGAAGCGGCCGCACCAGGGGCGGAAAACTTGGTAACGGATTGTACTTATCCGTTACCTTTTACGAGTCTTTTCAACCCCTTTGACGGCTTGCCAGACGGCGTCCAATGCCTCCAGCGATTCGCCATCAAGATCACGGCCTTCGCGTTCGAGGTGCTCCTCAATAGCACGGAATCGCATCTCAAACTTGTGATTCGTGCTGTTGAGGGCCTGCTCAGGATTAACCTTCATGAAACGTGCCAGGTTGACGCACACAAACAACAGGTCACCCAGCTCGTCCTCCACCGCCTCCGCCGGACCATCGCCGGAACTCGCGTCATACCAGGCTTTCTTTAGCTCATCGATCTCTTCGTGAAGCTTGTCGAAGACCGGCTCAACCTCTGGCCAGTCAAAGCCATGGTTGGCGGCCCTGCGCTGAAGTTTCTCAGCGCGCACCATTGCGGGGAGCGTCCGGGCAATGCCGTCGAGCCGGCTTGATGACTCTGCCTTCGCAGACGCCTCCGGCTTCGCCGCCCGCTCCTCTGCCTTGATACGTTCCCAGCTTGCCTTGATGTCAGCCTCACTGGGCCGGTTGTGCGGATCGATCCTGCTTTCCAGGGTGCCTTCCGGGAACACGTGGGGATGACGCCGGACCAGCTTGCGCACGAGGTTATCAACCACCGAGTCGAAGTCGAAGTGGTTATCTTCCTTCCCCATCTGGCTGTAGAAGATCACCTGAAACAGCAGATCACCCAGTTCATCTTCCAGGTGCGGGTAGTCTTCTCGGTCGATGGCATCGGCAACCTCGTAGGCCTCTTCAATGGTGTGGGGCACGATGGTCTTATAGCTCTGGCGGGTATCCCACGGGCACCCGGACTCCGGGTCCCGAAGCCGGATCATCAAGGTTTTAAGATCGTCAATGGAATAGCTCATGATCGCTTTCGCCTGACATTAATGATGTTGGGGAGATTGCGAATCTGGGCGAGCAACTTGGCCAACTGATCAAGGCTGGAAATTTCCAGGGTAACGGTCATGGTGGCTGTGTTCTCATCCTTGTTGGACAGGGTATTGAGTGCCAGAACGTCACTTTTGGAAGACGACAGCACCTGGGTGATATCCCGCAACAACCCGGAGCGGTCGTAAGCTTCAATTTCTACATCAACGGGATACACGGCCACAGGCTGACCGCCCCAACTCACCTCGATAATCCGATTGGGCTCGAACTCCTTCAGATTCAGGAAGGTGATGCAATCCTGCCGATGCACGGTGACACCACGGCCGACGGTGATGTAGCCACCGATCGGATCACCCGGCAGGGGCTTGCAGCATTTCGCCACCTGGGTCTTGAGTTTGCCAACACCCAGAATCTGGATATCCGATTCGGTGTCGTAGGGCTTGCGCCTCTGTGTGCTGAGCTTCAGATCCAGTTGCTCGGATTTCGGCTCCAGCATCTGCTGGGCGACGTTAGCCACGTGGGTGGGTCGAAGATCCCCGGCCCCCACTGCCGCATACATGTCCTCGGCAGCCTGGTAATTCACTTTGCGAGCCAGGTCGTTGAGGTCCACCTCGTACAGCGACAGGCGTTTGAACTCGTCTTCCAAAATGGCCCGACCATCGACAATGTTGCGATCGCGGTCCTGTTGCTTGAACCAGTGGGTAACCTTGGCCCGGGCACGGGAAGTCTGGATATAGCCCAGGCTCGGGTTAAGCCAGTCACGGCTGGGCGCCTGGTTATTGGACGTGAGAATGGATATCTGGTCGCCGGTCTTCAGCGGATAAGTCAGCGGCACGATACGGCTATTAACCTTGGCCCCGCGACAGGCATGACCGATTTCCGTGTGCACACGATAGGCGAAGTCCACCGGCGTCGCGCCTTGTGGCAGGTCCACCACATGGCCTTCGGGCGTGAACACATAGACCCGATCGGAGGCGACATCGGATTTGAGATGATCCGCCAGCCCGGACAGGTCGCCGAGTTCCTCCTGCCACTCCAGCACTTGCCGCAGCCAGTTGATCTTGGCGTCATAGCCCACGGACCGGTTGCCCTTATCCATGCCTTTGTAGAGCCAGTGAGCACAAACGCCAAGCTCAGCTTCCTCATGCATGGCCTGGGTACGGATCTGCACTTCCATCACCTTGCCTTCAGGGCCGATGACAGCCGTGTGCAGGGACTGATACCCGTTTTCCTTGGGATTGGCAACGTAGTCGTCGAATTCGTTGGGAATATGGCGCCAGAGTGTGTGCACGATACCAAGCGCGGCGTAACAGTCACGGACCTCAGGCACCAGGATACGGACGGCCCGAACATCGTACACCTGGGAAAAGTCGATGCCCTTGCGCCGCATCTTCCGCCAGATACTGTAGATGTGCTTCGCACGCCCTGAAAGCTCACCGTCTATTCCAGACGCAACCAGTTCGTCCTTGATGGTGGTGATGACACGCTTGATGTAGCTTTCGCGGTCAAGCCGTTTTTCATCGAGCAGCTTGGCGATCTTTTTGTAAGCGGTTTCGTGCAGGTAGCGGAACGAAAGATCTTCCAGTTCCCACTTGATGTGACCGATTCCCAGTCGATGCGCCAGCGGCGCATAGATATCAAACACCTCGCGGGCCACACGCATGCGCTTCTCTTCAGACGCGTTTTTCACCGCACGAATGGCACAGGTCCGCTCTGCAAGCTTGATCAGCGCCACCCGGACGTCGTCGATCATGGTGACCAGCATCTTGCGAACGTTATCGAGCTGGCCCTCGGTCTGGCCCAGCACATTACCCTTAAGAGGGTGATGGATGGACGATATTGCCGCCATCTGCTGAACACCATCAATCAGCCCGGCCACCTCATCGCCGAACCCCTTGCGGATGTCCTCCAGGGGAATCCGTTCCTCCCGCACTGCCCGGTAGAGAATTGCTGCCACCAGGCTGGTCTGGTCGAGGTGCAGTTCCACCAGTACCTGAGCCATTTCGATGCCGGTTCGGAAGCTGCTGGCACCCGGGGCCCAGACCCTGTCCTCGCGTACCGCCTGGACATCAATCGCGGCGGCCATTTCACAGGCCCGCCGGAACTGTTCAGCATCCTCAAGATGCGTCTGTGACTCGATCTGACGGACCCAACGCTCGATATCAACCTGACCGTCACCCGTCACTGCATAGTCTTCGCGAACTTTTACCATATCGCTCTTGTTCTTCCTGGTCGCTTATCCGGCCATCCCTGACCGGTCCCGAGAGGCATCAATTATCCACGCGCTCGAACATCGCCATGGATTCAACATGAGTGGTGTGGGGAAACATGTCCATAACGCCCGCCCTCACCAGTCGATAACCATTACGTACCATCACCCCTGCGTCCCTGGCCAGCGTGGCCGGGTTACAGGAGACATAAACAATTCGCTTCGCACCAAAGGCTGTCAGGTATTCACACACCTCCTGGGCTCCGGAACGCGGCGGATCAATCAGGATTTTGTCAAACCCCTCCGCTGCCCACGGTTGTGCTGTGAAATCCGCCTGCAAGTCAGCGCCGTGGAATGCGACATTCGATAGCCCGTTGAGTTCCGCATTTTCC
The DNA here is from genome assembly GCF_001566815.1 of Marinobacter sp. Hex_13. Lineage (NCBI taxonomy): Bacteria > Pseudomonadati > Pseudomonadota > Gammaproteobacteria > Pseudomonadales > Marinobacteraceae > Marinobacter > Marinobacter sp. Hex_13. The sequence continues at coordinate 65,356 of NZ_LSMM01000001.1, read as the reverse complement.
CGCCCGCGGACGACCATGGCATCGTCACCTTCCACTCCAACCACCTGCCCGGCACTGCGAGCCAGCGGCAGGGTGAAATTACCCAGTCCGCAAAACAGGTCCAACACCCGCTCGCCGGGTTGGATGTCCAGCCACTCGACGGCCCGATGTACCATGTTGCGATTGATGTCCACATTGACCTGGGTAAAGTCCATGGGATGGAACTTCATGGTCAGGTCGAATTCCTCCATGCCGTAGGACAGTCGCTCTTCGCCGGTCTCGGGCCAGATTCTGTGAACCGTATCCGGCCCTTTCGGTTGCAGATAAATATGCAAGTCATGGGCCTGGCCGAAATCGATCAACGACTGCCTGTCGGAATCGCTCAACGGGTCCATGTTGCGGAATATCATCGCCGCCGAATCGTCGCCGCAGGCGACTTCCACCTGCGGTATGCGACGATAGGCGTCCATGCCATGAAGAAGTTCACGTAGCGGCGTGATGCGATCGCCGATACGCGGATCCAACACCACGCAACGATCAATATCGGTCAGGAAACTGTTGCGCTTTTCCCGGAACCCGACCAGCACCGATTCCCGTGCTGGCACGTATTTCACGCCCAGCCGTGCCTTGCGACGATAGCCCAGAGCCGGGGAACGCATGGGCGCCACCCACTCGTCCGGTTCAATGCCCCCAAAATGGGCAAAATGCTCCCGCAGGGTATCTTCCTTGAACCGGATCTGGGCATCGCCACTCATGTGCTGAAGACTACACCCACCACACAGGTCGGCAAAGTCGCAGGGCGGAGTCATACGCGCGTCGTCGGCTTCAAGCACTTCCACAGCACGTAATTCATCGAACTTGCTGCGTGTACTGGTAAATTTGGCCATGACCGTCTCGCCAGGCAGGGCGCCGTCGACGAACTGTGCCTTACCGTTGTCCCGGGCGATGCCCCGGCCATCGTGACTGAGGGTTTCAATCACACAGCGCACCGGTTCGCTTGGCAGGGCCTTCCTGCGTCTTCTACTCATAGAAAGTCTCTTAACTGGATTCAGGTCTTGATGGGTTCAGGCACCGGGAAACACACCGGTGGAAAGGTAACGATCACCCCGGTCACAGATAATGGCCACGATCACCGCGTTTTCAACCTGTGCCGACAGCTTGAGGGCTGCAGCGATGGAGCCACCTGATGAAACACCACAGAAAATGCCTTCCTCACTGGCCAGGGCACGCATGGTGTCCTCAGCTTCCTGCTGGCCGATGTCCATGACCGTGTCCACACGGGTGGCATCAAAAATTTTCGGCAGGTATGGCTCCGGCCAGCGCCGGATACCGGGGATAGACGCCCCTTCCTGGGGCTGCAGGCCAACAATCTGGATATCGGGATTCCGTTCCTTGAAATACCTGGACACGCCCATGATGGTTCCGGTGGTACCCATGGAGCTGACAAAATGCGTAACCCGCCCTGCCGTCTGCTCCCAGATTTCCGGGCCGGTGGTGCGGTAATGCGCCAGCGGGTTGTCCTGGTTGGCAAACTGATCCAGCACTTTACCCTTGCCTTCCGCTTCCATTTGTTGGGCCAGGTCGCGGGCGGTTTCCATGCCTTCCTCTTTGGTGACGGTGACAATCTCCGCCCCATAGGCGCGCATCGACGCCCGACGCTCCTCGCTCATGTTCGCTGGCATGATCAGCACCATACGGTAGCCCTTGATGGCAGCCGCCATCGCCAGGGCAATTCCGGTATTTCCACTGGTGGCTTCGATCAGGGTATCGCCCGGTTTGATTTCACCCCGTCGCTCTGCTTCCTGGATCATGCTGATAGCAGGACGATCTTTCACCGAACCGGCGGGGTTATTACCCTCAAGCTTGGCCAGAATCACATTGCTGGTCTCGCCCGGAAGTCGCTGCAGACGCACAAGAGGCGTATGCCCTACATAATCTTCGATGGTCGGGAAATGCATGTTGTAACCTTCCTCAATTCTTCCGGAACCCCGCCGCCAGCGGGTAACGCCGACGACACAAGCCTGTGATACACTCCGGGTTCGCATGATACGCGGAATATCCGCAGTCTCCCAATACAGCTTCTCGCTATATCCATGACTGTGGGCTATATCCGGGGACGCCATCACGGCCAGACTGCGTGGAATCAACTATTCTGACAGGGAAGAATGCCGGATATCAGGCCGGCGACGTCAATCGGGAACTCACTATGCGGCGCTGGGGCATACGCAAAAAAGTACTGGTGGTGACACTCGTCCCCACCCTTCTGACCACGTTGATGCTGGGGCTTTTCTTCACCTACAGCTGGGTCAACAACATTGAAAGCCTCCTGCAGGATCGTGGCGAGTCGCTTTCGCGGCAGCTGTCAGCCGGCTCGGAATACGGCCTGTTCACTGCCAACAGAAGCCTGCTCAGCAGCCTCTCCAACGCCCTTCTGGAAGAGCAGGATGTGCGCTCGATTACCTTCTTCGACAGCGAGCATAACCGGCTGCTGCACACAGGCCCCGGCAGCTCCGACGATATTGGCAAGGACACGTTGACCGGCGAAGAAGCGGTACGGGTTACCCGCACCGACAGTACTGTTTTCGTGACACCGGTCTATCTCCAGGACCTGATGATCGAAAGCATGCTGGACCCGGATTCCCGCCAGAACGTGGGGGCGGGCAAGAAACCGATCGGCTGGGTAACCGTGGAGATGTCCCACATACGCACCGAAAAGGAAACCTATAAAGCACTGCTGATTTCCCTGTTGCTCGTCTTAGGCGGCGTACTCCTCAGCCTGATGATTGCGCTACGCATGAGCCGCTCGTTTACCGATCCTGTCTTTGAACTCAATGAGGCGGTGGCCAAACTCAAGGAAGGCAAACTGGACACTCGGGTCTATACCCGCGCCGGCCCTGAATTCGAGCAATTGGAATCCGGCCTGAACGCCATGGCCGGGGAACTGAGCAAAGCCCAGGCGGAAATGCAGCAGAACATTGACCAGGCCACGGAAGACCTGAGAGAAACCCTGGAAACCATCGAAATCCAGAACATCGAACTCGATTTCGCCCGCAAGGAAGCCCTGGAAGCCAGCCGCATCAAATCGGAATTCCTGGCCAACATGTCCCATGAAATCCGCACCCCGCTGAATGGCATCATCGGCTTCACCGAGTTACTGCTTAAAAGCCCGCTACCGCGCCAGCAGCGGGATCACCTGAGCACCATCCGCAAGTCATCGGAAATACTGCTGACCATCATCAACGACATTCTCGATTTCTCCAAGATCGAGGCCGGCAAACTCATCCTCGACCGCATTCCCTTCCAGCTCCGGGACATCGTAGAAGAGGTCATGGTCATGCTGGCTCCGGCGGCTCACAGCAAGAACCTGGACCTGGTACCACTGGTCTACAATGATGTACCCGACAACATCATGGGCGATCCCCTACGGGTAAAGCAGGTGATCACCAACCTGGTCAACAATGCCATCAAGTTCACCCAGACCGGTGAAGTGGTCCTGCGCGCCAGCCTTGAAGAAGAAGATAAAGAGAGTAACCGGATCACCCTGAGACTCAGCATTACCGATTCCGGTGTCGGGCTCTCGCGAGCTCAGCAGCAGTCCCTGTTCAACGCCTTCAGCCAAGCCGACGCGTCTACTGCCCGGCAATACGGTGGCACCGGACTGGGGCTTGCGATCTCCAAGCGCCTGGTTGAGGAAATGGGCGGCAAGATCGGGCTTGAGAGTGAGCTGGGCAAGGGCTCCACGTTCTGGTTTACCCTGACCTCGGAACTGTCTTCTAACGGCGAAGCCATCGCGCCCAAAGACTCTTTGCGCGGCGAAAGGGCCATCTACCTTGACCAACAGAAAACCACCGGCCTGGCGGTAGAACATATGCTCCGGGAATGGGGCATGACGGTCGACCGGGTTTCATCACCGGGTGCCATGCAGGAGCAGATAGAGGAAGCTCAAAAAGAGCAGTCCGGTTACGCCGTTGCGGTTGTCGGCATCACCCGTCACCTGCTGAATTCAAGCCAATACTGCTCGTTAGTACGGTCCCTGGAGCTGGAGCGGGATTGCCGCACACTGCTGTTGACCCCTACCCTTGAAACTCACGATACACCGCTATCGGGGCTGGCCAGTGGCCACCTGACCAAGCCAGTATGCCGCGACTCCCTGTACGACGAACTGTTGCTGCTGGTGCACGGTATCAGCAACCGGCAACGCCAGTTGCCGGATCATTCCCATGCCATTAGCCGTGAGTTGCCAACCCAATCAACACGCGTACCCAGAGTGCTGGCGGTGGACGACAACGATGCCAACCTGAAGCTGGTAATGACCCTGCTCAACGACTGCGGCGTTGTAGCTGAGGGAGCAACCAGCGGCTTTGAAGCGCTGAGCAAGGCGCGCCAACACTCGTTCGACCTGGTTTTCATGGATCTTCAGATGCCCGGAATGGACGGGGTGGAAACCACTGAGAGATTGAGAAGCCTTGATGGCGCCAGCCATCGTACTCCGATCATTGCGCTCACGGCCCATGCCCTTGCAGAGGAGCAGGACCGCCTGATCCAGCAGGGATTCGATGGCTACCTGGCCAAACCCATTAGCAACAGCCAACTGATCGACATTATTCATGACTACACTGGCTATACCTGCCACCCCGACCCGGATGATGGACACCTGCCGGTACCCGAGGTGCGCGATACACGCCGCTCGGTTCGCCCGTCAACCAGAAAGAAACAGCCTGACTGTGTCAGCGTGGCCGAAAGCGTACAGTTGGCCGCCGGAAAAGCAGATCTGGCCGAGGAACTGTTCAGCATGCTGATCGAACAGATCCATACCGACATTAACCAGGTGCCGGCACTCTGGAGCAAAGGCGACATGGACGAGCTACTGGAGTGCGTCCACAAACTGCATGGCGCCACGCGTTACTGTGGCGTGCCGGAGTTACGCGCTGCTGCAAACCAACTGGAAACCGCCTTGAAGTGCGCAGCGCCGGATATGGAGTACCAGAAGAATCAATTGCTTGCAGCCATGGAGCGCTTGCAGACCTGGAGCGAACAAACTGACTGGCAGCAGTTGTTCCGGCAGCAAAACCCTCGGCAGGCAACCGTGGACTGAGGGACGATCAGCGCCTTAGGTTCGGGCGCTTTCGAGGATTGCTTTCATATCCTTTACCGCCTCTTTGAGCCCGGTAAACACCGCCCTGGCAATGATGGCATGGCCAATGTTGAGTTCGTTGATACCCGCGATGGCGGCAACGCGTTCAGTGTTGTGGTAGTGCAGACCGTGGCCGGCGTTGACCACCAACCCTTTCTTGCGAGCGTAAGTCACCGCGTCCTGCAAGGTGTTAAAAGCCGCCTCAACAATCTGAGGGTCTGTCGCTTCCGCGTATTCCCCCGTGTGCAGTTCCACCACCGGCGCACCGCAACGGACTGCCGCATCAATCTGCGTTACATCCGGATCGATAAACAGGGAGACCTCGGCACCAACCTTTGCCAACCTGTCACAGGCTTTGGCCACCCGCGCCTCCTGGCCGTCTACATCCAGGCCGCCTTCAGTTGTCAGCTCTTCACGCTTTTCGGGCACCAGACACACACATTCCGGCCGCACCTGCTCGGCGAATGCCAGCATCGCATCAGTGACCGCCATTTCCAGGTTCATCTTGGTGGTGAGGATTTCCTTCAGCAGGAGCACATCACGGTCCTGGATGTGCCTGCGATCTTCGCGGGGATGGATGGTGATACCATCGGCACCCGCCTCTTCCGCCAGAATCGCAGCCTGTACCGGATCCGGATATCGGGTTCCCCTGGCCTGACGCAAGGTAGCAACATGATCAATATTCACACCCAGCAAAACTCTGGGCTTCATTGAGCTAGAGGTCATTACGGTCTCCTCGATGATGACTGAACAGGCTTCTGCTATGGAGCACCTTGCCCTGCAACAGGTAGTCCACAAGTACCCTTGTTACCCGCTTGGCGATGCGCCGGCACTCCGCAGATTCGAGGTCGCCATCAGCCAGCGCCAACAGTGTATCCCCGGGCAGGTTCCGGAGCCTGGAGCCCGGCGAGGGCTCGGCCAGAATCCCCTGCTCCGGATCATAGCAATAAAGCCCACCGGCCTCGACCGGCTGCCCACTATCCATCGCCTGATCCCAGACGAAGTCATACCCGAGTTCCGCAGCCAGGGATTGCTCGAAACGTCGAAGAACCGGCTCCACGTCACTGGCTTCCGACAACTCAGCAATCACATCAATGTAGGCAGCAAAGAGTTGGTGGTGAGGGTCGGCCATTGGCAGCAGACGCTGCAATAACTCATTCACGTAAAGACCGCTGTACAGGGAGAGAGTGCGCTTCAGGGTGGGGCCGCTGCGAACGTCCGCCTGAGTCAGCGTCTTCAGGTCGCTGCGTCCGGTCCAGTCCAGCAACAGAGGCTGGAACGGTTGCAACTGCGCCTTGAGCGGGCTCTTTGCGCTGTTGCCACCACGGGCAATCACGGTTACCCGGCCCGCGTTGAGGGAAAACACATCCACCATCAGACTGGTTTCGCGCCAGGGCCGGCGGTGGAGGACATACGCGGGCTCCTGTTGCATTGGCCCCGTCATAGCTGCCTCAGAAGTCGTTCATACCCAGGCTTTTCAATGCCCGGTCGCTGTCCGCCCAACCTCGCTTGACCTTGACCCAGAGCCTCAGCATGACTTTACTGTCGAACAGGCGCTCCATATCCGTTCTGGCTTCCTGACCGATGCGCCGCAGGCGTTCGCCCTTGTCGCCAATAATGATCTTCTTCTGGCCCTCACGCTCTACCAGTATCAGCGCAGAAATGTGAAGAGTCTTACCGTCCTTGCGAAATTCTTCGATCTCGACCGCCACGGAGTAAGGCAGTTCTGCTCCCAGTTGCCGGGTAATTTTCTCCCGCACCATTTCGGAGGCCATAAACCGTTCGCTGCGATCCGTGATCTGGTCATCCGGGTAAAAATGCACACTTTCCGGCAGGAACCGACTGACCGCAGCCTCCAGCGGCTCCAGGTTCATCCCCTTGAGAGCTGATAACGGAATGATTTCGGCAAACTCGCGCTTCCGGGATAGCATATCGAGGTGCGGCAACAGGGCCTCTCGATTTTCAATGCGGTCGACCTTGTTCACTGCCAGAATCACCGGGCACTTCAGGCTACTGAGCTTCTCCAGAACCATTTCGTCCGCCGTCGTCCACGCCATCTGGTCGACAACAAACACAGCGACATCGACATCCTTGAGGGCCGATGTCGCTGCCTTGTTCATATACCGGTTAATAGCGCGAGGTTCTTCTTCGTGCATCCCCGGCGTATCCACGTAAATTGCCTGAACCGGGCCTTCGGTCTTGATTCCCAGTACCTGATGACGGGTTGTCTGGGGTTTACGGGACGTAATACTGAGTTTCTGGCCAAGAATGTGGTTCAGCAATGTGGACTTGCCCACATTGGGCCGACCGACGATCGCCACAAAACCACAACGGCTGTCCGGGTTTTCCGGACGAGTCACATCATTCATCAGTCATTCTCCACACCCAGTTGCTTAAGGGCATTGCGGGCGGCCTGCTGCTCGGCGATTCGACGGCTATTGCCCGTGCCGGTTGTTTTTCGGTCAAGTGATGGCAGGGCACAGGAAACATGGAACGTCTGGGCGTGGGCTTCACCATCCACGGAAATGACGTCATAGCGAGGCAGCGGAAACTGCCGTGACTGCAGGTACTCCTGGAGCCGGGTTTTGGGGTCTTTCTGGGTATCCTGCAGATCCAGCTTCTGAAGGCGTACCTCAAACCAGCGCAAAACCTGTTCCCGACAGGTGTGAAAATCACTGTCCAGGTATATGGCACCGATGATGGATTCAACAGCGTCGGCAAGAATGGATTCACGACGGAAACCACCGCTCTTCATTTCACCGGAACCCAGCCTGAGGTACTTGCCCAATTCGAATTCACGGCCAATTTCCGCGAGGGTTACACCCTTGACCATACGGGCTCTCAGACGGCTCAACTGACCTTCCCGGGCTTTTTCAAAATGCAGGTACAGGTATTCAGCAATGACCATGTTAACGATGGAATCACCCAGGAACTCCAGGCGCTCATTGTTCTGGTTGCCAAAACTCCTGTGGGTCAGCGCCAGCAACAGCCGCTCAGGCGTCTTGAACTGGTAGCCGATACGTCGCTGTAACTGCTCGAGATCCGGTTGCGAACTCACTTGCCCTTCATCTCATACTCATGTTGAAAATGGATAACGGTATCCACATTACGGAACAGGTTATTACGGACTTCGTAATCCACATTGATGATGACCAGATCCCCGTCCTTCTCAACGGTGATGTTCTTTTCATCAAAACCGCGAACATTGTTCACGCTAAGTCGCTTGTTTATCAGACTTCTCACCTGAGCAGGCCCCATGGTGGAAAGGTCCTCTGTTCCTTCCAGGCTCTCAAGCGCTTCCTGAATGGTAATGTCATCAAGATACGCTGGCCCCAGCTTGATGGCCAGTGTCAGCAAGCCGCCGAAAAAGAGCACCATAATCATGATAACGAGCGCCGATGCACCCGACTGCCGATGCATGGAGGAAAGACTGTTCTTCTTCATGTTAGATACACCCCTGAATAACAACGTACTTATTCCAAACCGCCCACTCGGTCAAAGGATGGCAGACTGGTGAGCGATTGCCAGTGCATCCAGATCGCGAACGCCTTGCCAACGACCATTTCATCCGGAACAAAGCCCCAATAGCGACTGTCATTACTGTTGTCCCGATTATCACCCATCACGAAATACTCGCCTTCGGGCACCACCCACTCGCCTTCACCAGAGCGCCCCGTGCGCCCCAGGGTCAGGAAGATGTCGTGCTCAACGTCGCCCAAGTATTCACGTCTCAGCTCCACTGGTGGCAGCCGGGCAACAAAGCGCGTCTCCACTTTATCGCCGTTGATAAACAGCTCCCGATCCTCGTATCGAATACGGTCTCCCGGAAGCCCGACCACCCGCTTGATGTAATTGGTGCTACCGTCATCCGGATAGCGGAACACCATGATGTCACCGCGCTGGGGATCATCCACTGCCAGGATTTTGTTGCCCGCAACCGGCAGGCGAAGCCCGTAGGCGTATTTGTTAACGAGGATGAAGTCTCCGACTTCAAGGGTAGGCAACATGGAGCCGGACGGAATCTGGAAAGGCTCCACCAGAAACGAGCGCAGAACCAGCACCACCGCCAGCACCGGGAAGAACGAACGGCTAAGATCAACGAGGTAAGGCTCCTTAGGTTCTTCCTCAGCCTCAACCTCCCCGCTGGCGCCTTCTGCGACCGCGAGCCTGCGCTTACGCAGAAATACAACATCCAACAGCCAGATCAGCCCCGTTGCAAACGTCAGAACAACCAGAACCAGGGGGAAATCAATATCCATTCAGGTGCCTTTTAGTTATCCACTTTCAATACGGCAAGGAATGCTTCCTGAGGCACCTCAACATTGCCCAGTTGCTTCATGCGCTTCTTACCTTCTTTCTGCTTCTGCAGCAGTTTCTTCTTCCGGCTGACGTCGCCACCGTAACACTTGGCGGTGACGTTCTTGCGAAGCGCCTTGACGGTCACTCGCGCTACCACCTGATTCCCGATAGCCGCCTGAATGGCGATGTCGAACATCTGGCGCGGAATCAGCTCTTTCATCTTGTCGATCAGAGCGCGACCCCGGTAGTGGGACTGGTCCTTATGGACAATCAGCGCCAGGGCGTCCACGCGCTCGCCGTTGATCAGCACATCGAGGCGCACCAGGTTGGCCGCCTGGAACCGCACAAACTGATAGTCCAGCGATGCGAACCCGCGACTGGCGGACTTGATCCGGTCGAAAAAGTCCAGCACCACCTCGGCCATCGGCAACTCGTAAGTCACCTGAACCTGGGTGGACATAAAGTGCATGTTCTTCTGGATGCCGCGCTTTTCCTCACAGAGGGCAATCACGTTGCCCAAGTGTTCCTGGGGCACCAGAATGCTGGCCTCCACGATTGGCTCGCGCATTTCCTCAATGGAACCAATATCCGGAAGACTTGAGGGGTTGTCCACCGACAGCGTCTCACCCTGCTTGGTAACGACTTCATAGATAACCGTCGGGGCCGTGGTAATCAGGTCAATGTCGTATTCCCGCTCCAGCCGCTCCTGGACGATCTCCATGTGGAGCATGCCCAGGAAGCCGCAACGGAAACCGAATCCGAGGGCATCCGAGCTCTCCGGTTCGAAGAACAGCGAGGCGTCGTTCAGGGTCAGCTTTTCAAGAGCATCCCGGAAATCATTGTAGTCATCGGAACTGACTGGAAACAGGCCCGCATAGACCTGAGGCTTGACCTTCTTGAAGCCGGGCAGCATCGGAATGTCGTCCGAGCCTTTCTGCTGAACGATGGTGTCACCCACCGGCGCCCCATGAATGTCCTTGATGCCGGCCACCACAAAGCCGACATCCCCGGATTCCAGAATATCCGTGTCTTTGGGTTTGGGATTGAAAATACCGACCTTGTCCGCATTCCAGGCCTTGCCCGTCGACTTCATGACGATCTTGTCGCCCTTCTTGAGGGTGCCCTCAGTCACCCTGACCAACGACACAACCCCCAGGTAGTTGTCGAACCAGGAGTCAATAATCAGTGCCTGCAAGGGTGCTTTTCGATCACCCTTGGGTGGCGGGATTTTCCTGATCAGATCTTCCAGAACATCCTCGACGCCCAAACCACTCTTGGCGCTGCAGCGCACGGCGTCGGTTGCCTCTATACCAATGATGTCCTCAATTTCCTGGGCTACGCGATCCGGCTCAGCCTGCGGCAGGTCCATCTTGTTGAGCACCGGAACCACTTCCAGCCCCTGTTCAATCGCGGTGTAACAGTTGGCGACAGACTGGGCCTCAACGCCCTGGCCTGCATCCACCACCAGCAACGCACCTTCACAGGCGTACAGTGAACGCGATACCTCGTAGGAGAAGTCAACGTGGCCGGGTGTATCGATGAAATTCAGTTTGTATTCAATGCCGTCCCGAGCCTTGTAGTTCAGAGTCACACTCTGGGCCTTGATGGTAATACCACGCTCACGCTCAAGATCCATGGAATCAAGGACCTGCTCAGCCATCTCGCGTTCTGTCAGGCCACCGCAGATCTGGATAAAGCGGTCTGCCAGAGTGGATTTACCATGGTCAATATGGGCGATTATCGAAAAATTTCGGATTCGGCTCAGTTCAGTCACAGACAATGAATACTCGCAAAAGACGAAGGATTGAGCCCGGAAGGGCCGTTGCCGGAGTCCGGCGACGGCGTGATTTTACCGGTTACCGGCCGCTATTGCCATGATCAGGAGATCAGCGGCCGTTCATATTGCCGAATAAGGAAGCCGATAAGCGCATCCTCGTCCAGCGGGTAACTGAACAAGTTGCCCTGACACTGGGCGCAACCGGCGCTTTTGAGGAAGCTCAACTGCTGAGGCGTTTCCACACCCTCGGCAACAACGGTCAAGTGTAACTTTCTGGCCAGTGCGATCACCGCCGAGGCAACATCGGTTGCACTGACGTTGTACGGGATGTCGCGAATAAAACGATGGTCAATCTTGATAACGTCCAATGGCAACTGCTGGAGCGCCACCAGAGAACAGGAACCGGTGCCAAAATCATCCAGGATCAGGCAGACACCCATGTCGTGCAGGGACACAAGGAGCTCTCTCAGCATGCGCGGGTCTTCATTCAGAAGCTCCGCTGGCATTTCAAGTTCAAGCCGCTCTGGCGACACCCCCGTTTCGGTAATGACCTGGCGCATCATATCCAGAAACCCGGAATCCGTCAGTTGGCGAACGGACAGGTTGACCGCCATTTTCAACGATTCAAACCCAGCCCGTTCGAGGGCCTGAACCTGGATACAGGCCTGCCTCAGCGCCAGCTCGCCAAGGCGTATGATCAGGCCCGTTTCCTCGGCCAGGGTAATGAATTGCTGGGCACTGACCAGCCCCTTCTCGGGGTGGTGCCAGCGCAGGAAAGCCTCGACGCCAATCACCCGCTCACTCTCGAGATCCACCTTGGGCTGGTAATGCAGCACAAACCGATCGCCTTCCAGTGCCGTCGCCAGTTCTTCCTGCTGAAGCAGCCGCCTGGCTGCCTTGATGTTCATGGCCGGGGTAAAGAACTGGTAGGTGTTGCGCCCTAACTCCTTGGCCCGGTACATGGCCAGGTCGGCGTATTTCATCAGCGCGCCAGGGTCCTCACTGTCATGGGGGATCATGGTAATACCGATACTGACGGTAACCCCCACTTCGTGATCGTTGAGACGAATTCGCTGGCACAGCCTCCGCAGTATGGCTTCGGCAACCTTGCCAGCGTCATCGGGACCGCTGATTCGTGACAACAGCACCACGAACTCGTCGCCACCCAGCCGGGCCACCGAATCTTCCTCCCGCACGCAGCCAGATAACCACTGGGAAACCTGCTTCAGCAGTTCGTCGCCACTATCGTGGCCGAGGGTATCGTTGATACGTTTGAAGCCGTCAAGATCCAGGAACATCAGGGCGGCCGGCTCTTCCGTGCGACGACTTCTGCGCACCACATGGTTAAGCCTGTCACGGAACAACTGCCGATTGGCAAGCCCGGTCAGCGGATCGTAGAACGCCAGGCGATGCAGCTCCGTCTGTGCGGCTTTCAGCTGGGTCAGGTCACGGAGGCTCAACACCACCCCATTCACGCCGGGCACCGTCAGCATAGCTGTGAACGTGCCTTCCATATCCCGCCACTGGCCTTGCGCATCGCGTATACGACCACGGATCACCGGCATCTGCTTCCCAGGTGATTTGACCGCTTCATCAAATCCGGACTTTAACTGCGGCCAATCCTCGGCATGCACCAGGGAGGCCAACTCCAGACCATAAACCTTGTCGGGATCGAAGCCCAAAATGTCGTGACTGGACGGACTGGCGTAACGCGGCGTGCCATCGCGATCCAGCACAAGAGTCACGTTCGCGGCACCTTCGGTAATAGCCCGGTAGCGACCCGCGCCAATCTGCGCCATGATCCGGCCGCGAATCATGGTCAACACGAACAGGAACATCAGCAGACTGATAACAATACCGGAACCGAGAACGATGGGCGGCCGCGGATCAGACGCCAGGTAGTCAAACGCCGGTGTGGAACGGGTTTGCAGCAACCAGTCGCGCCCACCATGGGTAATGGTCTGACTCATTTCAAAACTGAAATCCTCATCCAGGGAGCCCAGGTTTGACCCATACATCTGCGTATCCCGTGACACCTCCCCGCTATCGTATATCTTCACGTCCAGGAATGGCGAGATCAGGCCGACGATGCCATCGAGCAGGGTGTTCATCCGAAAGGCACTGAACACATAACCGGCGAGCATCATCTGCCGCTCAACACGACTTTCAGGTATTTCCCCACCCTGGTAAACAGGGTAATACATCAGGAAGCCTGCCTGATCCTCCGCCACTTCCTCCTGAACCAGCACGACTTTACCCGTCACTTTTGGCTCGGCATGGTCCCGTGCCCTCGCCATGGCATGCCGGTGCACCGGATCACTGAAGGCGTCGTAACCAAGTGCCTTGCGATTCCGCTCCGTTCCGGGCTCCAGATACACCATGGGGTAGTAATCCGGCCCGGTACCAAGAGGCGTCACGAGGTAATTGAGGACACCATCTTTCCTGACCGACGCGATGTGGTCCGCCATCTGGCGGACACCTATTCTTTTCACGTAGCCAATGCCCTGGATGCCCGGGTAATAACGGTTGATATCCACATTGTCGACGTATTCACGCCAATCGTCCCTATCCACTTCACCGGCAACGGCAAACAGGCCCGCACTGCCGGCCAATACCTGCTCATAATTCAGCAGGCGCTCTTCAATAGCAGTTCGCAGCTGTAGTGACTGTGTTTTGAAACGGGCTTCGGTACGGTCTTCGACCAGGCGAATGGAAACTTGCCATAACAGGACGGTGACAGCGAGAGATGCAATCAGCACTAGCCATGCTGCCCACGAGTAGCGCAGCTGGAGCAGTTTCCGGAGGGGAAGTTCCTTTCTGTTCATCATTCTCGTGCAGGTCCGATCCGTGGCCAGTAATCTGATTATTTTGGGAAGTATAACAAAAGCCCCACTGGCTGTCGTTTAAACGACCCCCAGCAGGGCTCTCAGTTTTGTACCATTTTGTGTCCGCCGATCCGGCGGATCAACCGTCAGGGCTTCATCACCAGATAAGTCGCCCGCCCCTGGCGAACAACGCGCACCGAGACGGCACTGTCGTCTGGCAAGGAGGACACCGCTTCGCGGAAATCCTCCACAGAGGTGACTTTGCGGCGGTTCAGCTCGGTGATCACATCCCGTGGACGGATACCCGCATCAAGCGCTGGCCCGCGGGCAACGTCTGCCACAAGTACGCCCCCAGATACCCCCAGCGACTCCTGAAGCTCAGTTGGCAGGGGCTCAACCGTCATCCCCAAGGGCGCCGATGATGGGCCGTTGTTGCTGGACGCCGGAGCGGAGGCCTGCTCCGAACCCTCTTCCGGCAGTTTGCCGATTTCAACGTCCAGTGTAATCTGCCGGCCTTCCCTCATTACTTCCATGGTGGCCGTTTCACCGACCGGCGTACGCCCTACCATCGGCGGCAGATCCGAAGACAACGTCACGTCCTCGCCCTCGTACTCGAGCACAATATCACCCGCCTGCAATCCCGCTTTCTCGGCAGGCGAGCCCGCCATCACTTCTGCAACCAGGGCGCCTCGAGGACGCTTAAGGCCAAATGACTCCGCCAGATCTCGATTAACCTCCTGTATCAGCACACCCAGCCAGCCACGGGAAACCGATCCATCGTCCCGAAGCTGCCGGAACACATTCATGGCATCATCAATGGGGATTGCAAAGGACACCCCCATGAATCCACCCGAGCGGGTGTAGATCTGGGAGTTAATACCCACAACCTCGCCGTCCAGGTTAAACAGTGGCCCGCCGGAGTTACCCGGGTTGATAGCAACGTCAGTCTGGATAAACGGAACGTAGTTTTCCGATGGCAGTGAACGGCCCAGGGCGCTGACAATGCCCGCTGTTACGGTGTAATCAAAACCAAAGGGCGAGCCGATAGCCAGGACCCACTCACCCACTTTCAGGTCATTGGAGCGCCCGATCCGCACCACAGGCAAGTCGTCGCCGCCCTCAATCTTCAGAACCGCCATGTCCGAACGTGGGTCAGTGCCAATCAGTTTGGCAGGCAATTCTCGACGGTCATTCAGGCGCACAATGATCTCGTCGGCCCCTTCCACCACATGGTTATTGGTCAACACATAGCCATCACTGGAAACGATAAACCCGGACCCCATGGACTGACGCGGGGCTGAACCACCAGGGCTGCCGCCAAACGGTGACTGGGGACCGCGGAAGAAATCCTGGAAGAACTCCGGTAACTGCTCAAGCTGTCGATCGTTAAAAGGGAGACCGTTTGAGCGGCCACGATTCGCTGACTTGGGCTCGGTCGTTGTACTGATGTTGACCACAGCATTCGAGTTCTCTTCGACCAACTCGGTAAAGTCAGGGAGACTGCGAGCTGAGACAGACTGAGCCAGAGACAAGGGAACAAGAAGACACAAAAGATACCAGACGAACACAATGGAACCCTGGCGCTGAGGCCGGCGCAGCATGTCTTGATCGTTCTTTACTTCAGGCATTAAAGACCCCCTGTTCAGCGGACGTTATAAACTCAATGTGCGGTCAAAGCCGATAATTTCAACAGAGCCTGTTGGAACATCATTCCGGGGAAGCGACCACCCCCTGCCTGACCTCCACCAGTGTCGGCTCCCAGGTTCCCGCTTTACGTGACTGCCCCCTGCGAGCGGCCAGGAAGCCCAGGGCAAGTCCCGCCGCAGCACCCATCATGGCGACGGCCTCACTGGCCGCGTGGCCTGCCGACAACTGGTGCCCCAAAACAGCCCCGGCCACCATCGACACCAATGGCAGGGCGTAAACAAGCAGGGAAGCACCAAGCAGCGCGGACTCATCAATGGCCACCGTCACCTCATCACCCACCTCGGCACCAAGGCTGTTGGCCACCAGAACCTGATTGGCCCTGCCTCCTGAAACACCGGCCAGTGCACGCTGGCCACAGCCATGACGAGCCGAGCAACTTTCACAGGCGCTGGTGCGAATCGTCTGCACCCATACTCGGTCGCCGGCAACACCGACAACCCTCCCGGTTTCCGTAATCATTTCCGGCCTCCGCCGAACGCCAGGGTATCGTCAATCGTCACTGATTCGGCCACCTTACGGGCCGTCGTCGGTGGAACTTCCCCAACCACAGTTACGAAAAACGCGATGTCATCCACACTGAGCTGTTTCATGTACACCGTGGTTGCGCCAATTCGCGAAGCGCCGGTGGGCATCACCATCTTCCGTGCTGGTTCGACAAACACAGAAAAGGCTGCCAGCCCATCCGAGAACGCCACTGCCTGCCCTTTGCCTGATCGCGGGGCAGCGGCGGGAACAAAACCATCCGGGCGCCACTCGAGCGTCCAACCATCCATCCGTGCCGCGGGAGACGACGTCTGTTCCGGTTTCAATTCCCGTTTGATGGCCTCTCCCTCCGTTTGCACGATAAATTCGCTATCCGGGAGAGAGTCCGTTATTTCAAGGCTGGTGAACTGAAAATGCTCAAGCACCTCACCGCCGACGGAACGCACATGGCTCTTCACCAACAGACCGGTGGATTTTTCCAGCCATAACTGGTGACTGTATCGAAGATCATCCCTCGCCCTGAGCCCGAGCTTGACCACATCGTAACCAGCAATACGATCATCGCCCACCAGCTCTGGCTGATACCATTGACTGACCGGCATCAACTGATGGGAAAATGCCTCGGCAAAAGGACCCGACGGAATAACCTGATCCAACTGGATGCGCCCATGGTCAGGAAGCACACAGACAACCCGCATCCCCTTTCGCACGATCTCACCGCTGGCTCCGTCCTGCAGAACCAGCCGCTCTTCCACCATGCCATCCCGATACCGGTGCGCAATCTGCATCGAACTGACCTGATCACCCCGGGCATACACAAAGACGCCGCGATAGGACGTCATATTGAGGGCAGGACCAAGACGGTTGAGCCAATATTCGGCGCTCTGTTCATTCTTCCCGGCGCTCTCCGCCGTCTCGGCAGACACTTGCCCTGTCAGAACGGTGAGCAACGTCAACATGACCAGCCCGTGCCTGATTGCACCAGGGAATCGACTCTGGATTGCCATTGCGATTCTGCCCATCAGCCGTTTAACTCCAGCCAGTGTCCTGCAAACATGAAACGTCAATACCCTGGTCCGGACGCGCTAACGACACGCGCATAGCCAACGGAGCCTCGACCGGCTCCTACGCTGTTATGTTGGGCGTGCTCAAGAAGATAGCGGCTAAGATGTTCCCATTGCTCCTCATCAAGTCCTTGCAATGCCACCTCCGGCACCGGCTCGACCGCCGACTCCTGCCGATCCTGTTCTTCTGAAACGCCCGCGGCTGTAATCGCTCCACCATCTTCGGCGGACTCCCAACCAGCACCGGCGCCAAAACCAATCACCGCTGCCAGTGTGACCATCGCAACCGCTGGCCAATGCCAGCTTTTGTCCCGGCGGGGCATCGAGCCGACTGTCGCAGCAGGCGATACCGCACCGCTGCCATCCAGAACATCCCTGACCCCAGCACTGACATCCACAGCCTCCGGTGCCACGCTGCCCTGATGCATGAGATCCCGCACCTGCTGCCAACGCTGCCACTGCGAACGAACCTGATCCTGCTCAGCGTGTGACAGCAGTCTGCGAACTGACAATTCATCTGCCTCGTCATCCATCATTGCCGACAGCGTTTCTTTGAGACGATCATCCATAGGATGCAACCTCATTACGTCCGGGAATCATTTAACAAAGGGCCCAGGTGGCGATCCACTGCATCCCGTGCCCTGAATATTCGTGACCTTACCGTGCCGATGGGGCACTCGAGAATACCGGCGATGTCTTCGTAACTCAGCCCGTCGTACTCCCTGAGCAAAAACGCAGATCGAAGCTCCTCCGGCAAGTTTGATATCGCCACCCTGAGCGCGCTCTGCAACTGATCCCGCTGCAACAGTTTCTCCGGTGACGCATTGTCCCTGAGTCTTGAACCGTCGTCGTAATTCTCGGCTTCCCCCGCGTCGGCACTGCCTTGCGGACGACGCCCGCGGGACTCAAGAAAATTCTTGGCCGTATTCACGGCTATACGGTACAGCCAGGTGTAGAACGCGCTGTCTCCCCGAAAACGGTCAATCGCCCGGTACGCCTTGACGAAGGTTTCCTGGGTAAGGTCCATCACCTCCTGGCTGTCGTAGACATAACGACTGATAATCGACGCAACCCTGGACTGATATTTGACAACCAGAAGATCAAAGGCGGGCCGATCACCATGACGGACCTTTCTTACCAGCTGAAGGTCTGTCTGGCTTTCGCTGCCGTCTTCCTTGTGTCTTTCTGTATCCGCATTCATGGACGGAGTGCCGGAGTTGCCATAGCGTTCGACCGTCTGGCCCACTTGCCTGCTATTCAATGGAATCATGCTGCTGTCCGGCATCCGATGAGTCTACAATGCCCCCTTTTATCCGGGAGCACCCCGTCAGGCCAAATAGACAGCGAGCGCAAAGTTTAGTTCAATACACATCCACATTATGGCCCGCGATTACGACCCGATGCCACAGTCCTACGAATTCGATGTCCTGATTGTCGGCAGCGGTGCTGCCGGCCTCACTGTTGCCCTGAATTTGCCCGAGCACCTGCAGATCGCCGTCATCAGCAAGGCCGATATCAGCAGCGGCGCAACACTCTGGGCCCAGGGCGGCATTGCCGCCGTGCTGGATGACGACGACTCTCTTGAGAATCACGTCAGCGACACCCTCAACGCCGGGGGCGGCCTCTGCCACGAGGATGCTGTCCGGTTTACGGTTGAGCATGGCCGCGAGAGCATCAACTGGCTGATCGACAGCGGCGTCACCTTTACCCGCGATGACCAGTCCCAGTACCACCTGACACGGGAGGGCGGGCATAGCCACCGCCGCATTATCCACGCGGCCGATGCCACCGGCCACGCTGTTTCCACCACCCTGACGTCCCAGGCCCAGGCGCGCCCCAACATTACCCTGATGTCCCGCCGGGTTGCCGTAGACCTGATCACCAATCGCAAGCTGGCATTGCCTGGAAACGCGTGCGTAGGCGCCTACATACTGAACCTGGAAGACAACCATGTCGAACTGTTCCGGGCCCGGTTCACTATCCTCGCCACGGGCGGCGCCAGCAAGGCGTATCGCTATACCACCAACCCGGACGGAGCTTCGGGAGACGGTATAGCCATGGCCTGGCGCGCCGGCTGCCGGGTCGGCAATATGGAATTCAACCAGTTCCACCCCACGTGCCTGTACCACCCACATGCCAAGTCGTTCCTGATTACCGAGGCAGTGAGGGGTGAAGGCGGTGTGCTGAAGCTTCCGGACGGCTCCCGCTTTATGGATCGCTTCGATGATCGAGGCGAGCTGGCGCCCCGGGATATCGTGGCCCGCGCCATCGACCACGAAATGAAACGGCTGGGTGCTGATCATCTATACCTGGACATCAGCCATAAACCGGCCGAGTTCATCAAACAGCATTTCCCAACCATTCGCGAAAAATGCCTGACGTTCGGGATTGATATCACCAAAGAACCGATCCCGGTGGTACCCGCCGCGCACTACACCTGTGGCGGCATACTCAGTGACGAACGCGCCCGCACCGACATCAACCAGCTCTATGTTGTCGGCGAGGCTGCGTTTACCGGTCTGCATGGCGCCAATCGCATGGCCAGTAACTCCCTGCTTGAATGCCTGGTCTACGGCCGTGCCGCCGCTGCGGATATAGCGCGACGGGAATCGGACATTCCTGCACCACCCCAAGCACCGGACTGGGACGAAAGCCAGGTAAGGGATTCCGACGAAGACGTGGTAATCTCCCACAACTGGGACGAACTGCGGCATTTCATGTGGGACTATGTTGGCATCGTTCGTACGACCAAACGCCTGCAGAGAGCCAAGCACCGGATTGATCTGCTGGAACGGGAAATTGGCGAGTTCTACAGCAACTACCGCGTCTCGAACGACCTGCTTGAGCTGCGCAACCTGGTGACCGTGGCGGACCTGATTATCTGTTCCGCGTTGCAGCGCCGGGAAAGTCGCGGCCTGCACTACACACTGGATTTCCCCGGACTACTCCACGAGGCAAGGGATACTGTACTGGTTCCCACCACTTACCGACGGTCGTCTCCCTGAAGGAAATGGCTCGGTCCACTCCAATGCCCACTGGTTAACTGAGAGAATCAATGTCTGACAATACTGAATTCAACCGCCTCTACTGGCACAGCCGCCGCGGCATGCTTGAACTGGACGTTTTGCTGATCCCATTCCTTGAGAACGCCTATCGAGATCTTCCCGCTGAGGACCAGGCACGGTACCAAAAGCTGATCAACTGCGAGGACACCGATATGTTCGAGTGGTTCATGCAGCGCAGCCGCCCGGAAGATCCCGACCTGCAACGCATCGTTGACCTCATACTGAACCGTGTCCAGCCGAATTGAACTGGCACTGATTCCATCCCACGCTGTCGGGTTACTGTGCGCCCTGCCCTGGCTGGCGCTGACCCTGTTCGTAGCCGCCGTAGCCAGTGAGTTCAGCCCCCTCCTTCTGGTGCTGGCTATCCCCTCACTCGTGGGTGCGGTTTTCCAGTATCGCCGAACCGGCTTGCTGGTCGGTCCGGAAGCCGTAACCGAACTACGGGTTGAGGGCGAGCAATTATACGTGCGCCTTCGCTCAGGGCAGGACCGCGCTGTTCAGGTTGCGGACGAAAGTCGTCTGGGTGCCCACTTTGCGATCTTGAAACTGCAGCATTCCGGCACCATATCGTGTACATATCCTGTTGTCCTGGTTGCAGTTACGCCGCGGTTTCGCAACATCCCTTCCGATGCATTCCGCCGTTTGCGGGTCTGGCTTCGCCTGGGCCCGACCTCTGGCAGCAAGGCATCTGGTCGCCAAACGCAGGAAATCCACTGATTCTGGAGTGCTTCATGTCAGACATCGAAAGTCCGTTGGCTAACCATCCGCTTCCCCAGCCCCGCTGCGTTTTCATCTCTGACCGTGTCATGGTTCGAATATCCGGGCCAGGCACTGACAAGTTCCTGCAGGGGCAGTTCAGCCAGCAGATCGACGATGTCACCCAGGGTCATTCGCCAAGAGCGGCAGCCTGTACACCCAAGGGGCGCGCCTATTGCCTGACCCGGTTGGTGAGGGATGGTGATGACATATTGATGGAGCTGCCAGCGGATCTCTCCGACGGCACGGTGACTCATTTGCGCAAGTACCTGATGCTGTTCCGTGGTACGTCAATGGAGGTAGAGTCGGACGCTCGGATCATCGGACTTCTGGGCGATGCCGCAGTAGAAAAACTGCTGCCAGAAGGCACCGGTGCACTGGCAGTCGCAGGCGATTCCGTGAAAATCAACGGAGGCCACGTGATACGTACGATGGACACCGCCGAGGGCATGGCTCGCTATGAACTCTGGCAAACGGGTGATCTGGACACATCGCTACAACAGGCTCTGGCGGACATTCCTGCAGCCCCCCTCGCCGATTGGCAGGCTTCCGAAATTGCTGCCGGCGTAGCATTGCTCACGGCCGCCACCACGGAGAGCTTCGTGCCGCAAATGCTGAACTGGCAGCATGTTGGAGGCATCCACTTCAAGAAAGGCTGCTACACCGGGCAGGAAGTGATCGCGCGCATGCACTTCCTGGGGCAACTCAAAAAAAGCCTTTTCCGGTATACCTGCAGCGATGCCGGTACCCTGCCTGCCCCCGGTGAGTCGCTGCTGGACGGAGATCGGTCAGTGGGAAATGTCGTGAATTCTGTTGGTTTCTCTGACGGACACTCGGAGATTCTGGCCGTTGTGCGCCACGATGCGGCGGAGAAATCATTGGTACCCGAGAGCGCCTCCGACGCGGTTCTGTCACTGCGCCCCTTGCCGTATTCTGTTCCGGAGCGTGAAAAAACCGACACGCCTGATACATAAGTTGACAGGAAGAATCCCGATAATTTGCTATAAAGTACGTCATATACATGAACATATTAGCCTTTCCGGACGTTCCTGCCGGCCAGGTGACACTTAACAGGCGGATTCAAACTGACTATGTCCAACATTGTAGAAACCATAAAAACCGACCTGACCGACGCTATTGAAAACGACAAACTGGTACTTCCGACACTTCCGGAAGTTGCGCTTCAGGTACGCGACATCGCAGAAAACGAGGACTCGGCCATTATTGACCTGGTGAAGGTCATCAGCAACGACACGGCCCTGTCAGCCCGTATCATTCGAGTCTGCAACAGCCCGCTATTTCGCGGCAGCCGGGCGATTGAGAACTTGAATATGGCGGTTGGTCGCCTGGGCATGGCTTATACCAGCAACCTGGCGATGGGTCTTGCCATGGAGCAGATGTTCCAGGCCACTTCGGACATGATCGACAAGCGCCTTCGTGCCACCTGGCAAAAGAGCACTGAGGTGGCCGGGGTGTGCCATGTGCTGGCACAGCATTACACCAATCTCAAGGCAGATCAGGCCACCCTGGCCGGGTTGGTTCACCTCATCGGGGTGTTGCCGATTCTGCGCTATGTGGAAGACCGGGATATTCAGATCAGTAGCATCATGCTGGACAATGTGATTGATGAGATTCATCCGCGTATCGGGGCGACGATTCTGCAGAAATGGGATTTCCCGAAAGAACTTCAGAATGTGCCTCTGGAATACGCGAACCTGCATCGTGAGGTGCCGGCAGCGGATTATGCGGATCTGGTGATGATTGCCAATCTGCAGTTGATTGCCGGGACAGATCATCCCTGGACGGAGGTGGACTGGAAGACGATTTCGGCGTTTGATCGTCTTGGGTTGGATCCTGAGGTGGATATGAGCGAGGAAGAGGACCTGAATGCGCAGATGGAAGCTGCTATGGCGCTTCTTCAGTAGGTTTGGGGGCTGGCCGAAGGTGGGGGTATTTTCTTCGGGAAAAGAACTCGCTTCGCTCGGACACCTTTTCCTGTCAGAGAAAATACCCCCACCTCCGGCCGATCAATACAGTTGCGGGCCGCTCTTTCGGGCCGCTTCATTTTTTCAGGATTGGCTCTTACCGTATTGTTCCAGTAGCTGCGATTTGTTTGGCAAAGACCAATCAACGGTCGGCAGGCCCTTCTGCTGTAACCACTCGTTGGCCCGGGAAAAATGCTTGCAGCCGAAGAAGCCGCGGTAGGCGCTTAACGGCGATGGATGTGGCCCGTCCAGTACCAGATGCTTGCTTCGGTCGATGTGCTGGCCTTTTTTCTTGGCGTAGCTTCCCCAGAGTAGAAACACCACCCCTTCACGCTCGCGGTTAATGGTTTCGATGACGCGGTCGGTGAAGGTTTCCCAGCCTTTGCCCTGGTGGGCGCCAGCCTCGCTCTGGACGACGGTGAGGACGCTGTTGAGAAGGAGCACGCCCTGCTCCGCCCAGGGTTGCAGGCAGCCGTGGTCTGGGGGCTGAATGCCGAGGTCGGCGTGGATTTCCTTGAAGATGTTGACCAACGACGGCGGCGTGGCCACGTGCGGGCGCACGGAGAAGCACAGGCCGTGGGCCTGGCCGGGACCGTGGTAGGGGTCCTGGCCGAGAATAACCACGCGCACCTTATCCAGCGGTGTGCTGTTCAGGGCGTTGAAGCAATGCTGGCTGGCGGGGAACAAGGTCTTTCCCGCCTGCTCTTCCGCCGCGAGGAATTCAGCCAGCTGCTGCATGTAGGGCTGACGGAATTCGTCACCAAGGTACTCCGTCCAACCTCGCCCTGATTTTAGCTGGCTTGCCAGTATCTCCACCGGCTGCATGTTCAGCCCTCGTCTTTCTTCGTTTCAGCCTTGTGCTCCGGGCGCATGGCGGGGAACAGGATGACGTCGCGAATCGAGGCGGAATCCGTCAGAAGCATGGCCAGACGGTCGATGCCAATGCCTTCACCTGCGGTTGGTGGCAGGCCATATTCCAGCGCCATGACGTAGTCTTCGTCGAAGAACATGGCTTCGTCGTCGCCGGCGTCTTTCTCGGCCACCTGATCCTGGAAGCGCTCAGCCTGGTCTTCCGCGTCGTTCAGCTCGGAGAATCCGTTGGCGATCTCGCGGCCGCCCACGAAGAATTCGAAACGCTCAGTGACGAACGTATCGTTGTCCTTGCAGCGGGCCAGCGGTGACACTTCTTTCGGGTAATCGGTAATGAATGTGGGCTGCATCAGGCGATGCTCAGCAGTCGCTTCAAAGATTTCGATCTGCACCTTGCCCAGTCCCCAGCCTTCTTTAAGGTGAATGCCCAGATCCTTCGCTACCTGTCGAGCACTGGTTTCATCGGCCAGTTGTTCGGCTTTGATATCGGGGTTGTATCGCAGGATGGCGTCCACCACGGTCAGGCGCTCGAAAGGCTTGCCGAAGTCGTACTCAATGGTTTCTTCTTCGCCATCGGACAGGGTACGGGTGTTCACCACCGTGGTGGTACCGAGTACTTTCTGGGCAATGGTGCGCAGCATGTCTTCGGTAAGGTCCATCAGGTCGTTGTAATCGGCATAGGCCTGATAGAACTCCACCATGGTGAATTCCGGGTTATGACGGGTGGAAAGCCCTTCATTACGGAAGTTGCGGTTGATTTCGAATACCCGCTCGAAACCACCGACCACCAGGCGCTTGAGGAACAGCTCCGGAGCAATACGCAGGTACATGTCGATACCCAGGGCGTTGTGGTGAGTCACGAACGGACGCGCCGTGGCACCACCAGGAATCACCTGCAACATCGGGGTTTCGACTTCCATGAAGTCCCGGTCGGTGAAGTACTGACGCATGACGCTGATAATCTTCGAACGTGCATAGAACACGCGGCGACTGTCTTCGTTCACCATCAGGTCAACGTAGCGGTGACGATACCGGGCTTCCGTGTCGGTCAGCCCCTTGTGTTTCTCCGGCAATGGACGCAGCGACTTGGTCAACAGCGTGTACTCGTCCATGCTTACATAGAGGTCACCCTTGCCTGACTTACACAGAATACCCCGCACACCCACGATATCGCCCAGATCCCAGTGCTTGGTGTCTTTCTGGACATCTTTTGAGGCGTAGATCTGAATGCGGCCCGTCATATCCTGAACCACTTTGAATGCTTTACGATCAAGCATCATGCGGCCGGCAACAGCCACCTGAATGCCCATCTCAGCCAGCTCTTCCTTGCTCTTGTCGCCATATTTGGCCAAAAGCTCGGCCGCGGTGGCGTCGCGACGGAAGTTGTTGGGAAAGGCATTGCCCTGATCACGCATCTCCGCCAACTTGGCGCGACGCTCGGCAATCAGCTTGTTGTCCTCTGGCTGTGCATTCGGGGTGTGTTCAGTCATGTTGGCTCGCAAAATCGGGAATTGTCCGGGTTAGCATGGCAAAGGCGCTGTTTACAGCGCCATCTTCAGGCTGGCTTCGATGAACTTGTCGATGTCACCGTCCAGCACCGACTGGGTATTGCTGGTTTCCACCTTGGTGCGTAAGTCCTTGATACGGCTGTCGTCCAGCACGTAGGAGCGGATCTGGCTGCCCCAGCCGATATCCGCCTTGGCATCCTCAGCCTTCTGTTTCTCGGCGTTACGCTCCTGCATCTCACGCTCAAACAGCTTCGCTTTCAGCTGTTTCATGGCCTGGTCTTTGTTCTGATGCTGGCTTCGGCCAGCCTGACAGGCCACGACAATACCAGTGGGATTGTGAGTCAGACGCACAGCAGATTCAGTCCGGTTTACGTGCTGACCACCCGCACCCGAGGCGCGATAGACGTCGACACGAAGGTCTGCCGGATTGATTTCAATCTCGAAGCTGTCGTCCACTTCCGGTGAGACAAAGACGGATGAAAACGACGTGTGACGGCGGTTGCCGGAATCAAACGGCGATTTTCGCACCAGACGATGCACACCGGTTTCCGTGCGCAACCAACCAAACGCATAGTCGCCCTGGATGTGGATGGTCGCACTCTTGATGCCAGCCACATCGCCTTCCTGCAATTCGACGATCTCGGCCTTGAAGCCACGGCGCTCAGCCCAACGCAGGTACATGCGCAACAGCATATTGCCCCAGTCCTGGGCCTCAGTACCGCCGGAGCCGGCCTGAATGTCCAGGTAGGCGTTGTTGGCGTCCATCTCGCCGGAGAACATGCGGCGGAATTCGAGCTTCTCGAGCTCTTTGTCAAGCCCGGCCAGATCGGCTTCGATCTCCGCGGCCGTGCCCTCGTCCTCTTCCTCGTCCGCAATTTCGAGCAGACCTTCGGCGTCTTCAAGGCCGGAGGTGAGGTTGTCGATGGTACGAACAATCAATTCAAGATCGGAACGTTCCTTGCCCAGCGCCTGAGCCCGTTCGGGGTCTTCCCATACGGAAGGCACTTCCAGCTCACGCTCAACTTCGGTCAGTCTTTCACTACGCTGATCGTAGTCAAAGATACCCCCTGAGCGCTTCAGTGCGCTCACGAAGGTCTTTTATCTTCGTAACAATGGGATTGATTTCCATGAAATCCTTACTCTCGCTCGGAAAATGAATGCGATCAAAATCAGACGCGAGATTCTACCGGAAATCTGTTCTTAAATCAGCCGGTGGGTTTTTGACTGGGTGCATGCATTGGTCGGCGACGCCCTTCCAGGATACGCGGTAAATACATCCATGTACGCTCGACAAAAACATCCATGTTTTTGACGATCCTGAAAGGGCGTCACCGACCAATGCCTCAACCACGAGTTATCGCCACAAACGTATGAATACGGAGCGATCTCTCAGGTTTGATCGGCATGGGGGTGGGGGCTTTTTCTGTCGGGAAAAGGTGTCTGAGCGAAGCGAGTTCTTTTCCCAGAAGAAAAAGACCCCCACCCCTGTGCCAGACGCCTAAGTCAGCCCAGCGGCTCCAGATAATCCACCAAAAGCTGCAGATTCGTCCGCCCACGAAAGGTATTTGCATCAGGTTTGTAAACCACTCGAGCGCCAGTCCTGGTGTAGTCAGGCACTTCCGGCCCGGTGTTGAAGGCGATGCCATCGATGATGGCGCCGCCCTCTTCCGGCTGGAGCACCAGCTTCAGGTGGTTCTCGCCAACGATGCGCTGGCTGACCACACGGAAGTTGCCGTCAAACAGGGGCTCCGGGAAATGCTGCCCCCAGGGACCGGCACGCTTTAACAGGGTGGCGGTTTCCAGGTGAAGCTCGTCCGGGCTCAGGGGGCCATCGGTGGTAATGGCCGCCTCAAGGTCTTCCGCCCGCAGGGTATCGCGGACCGCCCGGTCGAACGCGTCACTGAACGCATCCAGGTCACCGCGGGACAGGGTCATGCCTGCCGCCATGGCATGGCCGCCGAATTTTTTCATCATCCCCGGGTGCCTGGCATCAACCACGGCGAGCACGTCGCGGATATGCAGGCCCGGGATGGAACGGGCCGAACCCTTGATGTCCTCGCCGTTGTCGTCCGGCGCAAACGCAATCGTCGGGCGGTGGGTCTGCTCGCGGATACGGGCCGCCAGTATGCCGATCACACCCTGGTGCCAGTCGGTGTCAAACAGGGCCAGGCCCCACGGCAGGCCCTCGATGTCCAGCGACATGGACGCCAGCAGATCCTGGGCCTGGGTTTTCATATCTTTTTCGATGGTGCGACGTTCACGATTGAAGGTATCCAGTTCTCGAGCCAGGCGCTGGGCTTCGTCACGGCTGTCCGCCAGCAGGCAGGCAATGCCCACGCTCATATCGTCCAGGCGACCGGCAGCATTCAGCCTTGGGCCAACCACAAACCCGAGATCCGTGGAGCTGATTTCGCTGTGATCGCGGCCTGCCACTTCCAGCAGCGCCAGAATACCGGGGCGGGCCTCCCCCTGGCGGATGCGGCGCAGGCCCTGTTCCACGAAGATGCGGTTGTTATGATCCAAGGGAACAACGTCCGCTACTGTGCCAAGCGCCACAAGATCCAACAGATTGCCGAGATTAGGTTGCGGCTCTGGCAACAGGCCCTGCTCACGCAGATGCTTTCGAAGAGCCGTCAGCACATAGAACATCACACCCACGCCCGCCGCGTTCTTGCTCAAGAAGGGGCAGCCGGGCTGGTTGGGGTTCACGATGGCGTCCGCCTCAGGCAGGGTTTCACCGGCCAGGTGATGATCGGTCACAACCACCCGGATGCCCAGTTCCCGGGCTGCGCGAACACCTTCCACGGCGGAAATACCGTTGTCCACGGTCACCAGCAGGTCCGGCAGCGCACCCTCATCTCTCAACCGGTGGATAATGCCCGGCGTCAATCCATAACCGTCGGAAAACCGGCTGGGCACACGGAAGTCAATATCGTTCAGCCCCAGCATCCCCAATCCCAGCATGGCAACTGCCGTGCTGGTGGCGCCGTCGGCGTCGAAGTCCCCAAGCACCAGCACTCGCTGCTGACTGGTGATGGCTTCCGCCAGGAGCGCAACGGCACGGTCGACACCTCTTAGATCCATGGGCGATGCCAGGTGTTTCAGTGTGTAGGTGAGTTGGTCATCGGAAGTCACGCCACGGGCGGCGTATAGACGGCGAAGCAGTGGGGGCAGATTCTGGCCCCAGTCCGGAGTGGTGTCCGGGCTGGGGCGACGAAGGATTTTTTTGGGCGTCATACCACTCAGGTATTTTTCCAGTGTTTGGCGATAAAGTCCTGCACGGCGGACAGGTCATTATCCAAAACGGTGTATCGCTCCTCCCGTTCGAACAGATCCGACATATGCACCGGCAGGGACGGCTCGGCTTTAACACCTGAGCGCAACACGGCATCCGGGAACTTGGCCGGATGCGCAGTACCCAGGGTAATCATCGGTACCGCCGGGTCGCGACGACAGTTTCGGGCCGCACGCACGCCGATGGCGGTATGGGGGTCGAGCAAGTACTCGTTCTGGTCAAACACCTCACGGATGGTGTCTGTGGTGCCCTCATCACCCACCGCGTCACTGTCAAACAGTTTGCGAGCGTGCTTCCAGCGGTAATCTTCAATGCTGACTGGGCCCTTGGTGGCATTCTCCAACAGGTCCTTTACCGCAGCCCCGTCGCGGCCGTGCAGGTCGAACAACAGGCGCTCGAAATTGCTGGACACCATGATATCCATGCTTGGTGACAAGGTATGCTCAAGCTGGAGCTGCTCGTAGCGATTGCCACTCATAAAGCGATGCAGGATGTCGTTACGGTTGGTGGCGATCACCAACTGGGAGATCGGCAAACCCATTTTCCTGGCCAGATAACCCGCGAAGATATCGCCGAAGTTACCCGTGGGCACCGAGAAAGCCATACTCCGATCCGGACCGCCGAGCGCCAGGGAAGCATGAAAGTAGTAGACGATCTGAGCCATGATACGGGCCCAGTTAATGGAATTCACCGCCGCAAGCTGGGTTTGACCACCGAGGAACGACTGGTCACCAAAGCTCGCCTTCACCATGCGCTGGCAGTCATCAAAGTTGCCGCGCACCGCGATGTTATGGATATTGTCACCCTTCACGGTGGTCATCTGGCGACGCTGCACCTCGGACACCCGTTCATGGGGATGCAGGATGAAAATGTCGACGTGTTCGCACCGGCGGCACCCCTCAATGGCGGCGGAGCCGGTATCACCGGACGTTGCCCCCATGATCACCACGTGCTGCTTGCGTTTCTCCAACACGTAGTCCAACAGGCGCCCCAGCAGTTGCAGGGCAAAATCCTTGAACGCCAGGGTTGGGCCACGGAAAAGCTCCATGACCCACTCATTGGTGTCCAACTGAACCAGTGGGGCCACCGCTTTATGGGCAAATACATCACCGTAGGTCTCGTCCAGCATCCTGCGGAAATCCTCCGCAGGAATCGCATCGTCGACAAACGGGTGCATTACCTTGAAAGCGAGCTCGCTGTAGGAAAGCCCACGCCAGCTGCGAATTTCTTCCAGGCTGAAATGAGGCAATGATTCCGGGACATACAGGCCACCGTCGGTGGCCAGGCCTGTCAGCAGGACGTCTTCAAAGCCCAGGGCGGGAGCTTCGCCCCGTGTACTGATGTATCTCACCTTGCGTTCCTGTCAGTTAAAGTTTTCGGCGCGGATACGGACGACTTTTTCGTCGATATCGCTCAGGGCTTCCAGCTCTTCAATAGCGCGGTTGATCTGTCGCTCCTGGACCGTGTGGGTCAGGATAATTACCGGGATGCGGCCATCTTTCAGCTCCGATTCCTTCTGCATAATGGACTCGATGTTGATGCCGTGCTCACTGAGAATGGAAGCGACTTTCGCCAGCACGCCGGGACGGTCCAGCGCCTGTATGCGCAGGTAATAGGCGGACTGAACATCCTCCATCGGCAGCACCGGCAGATCTTCCATTGCCGCAGGCTCGAAGCCAAGGTAGGGAACCCGCTGGTTGCTCTTGGCAGCCACGGAACGGGCCGCGTCGATGATATCGGCGATAACCGCTGATGCCGTGGCCTCATCGCCGGCGCCGGGGCCGTAATACATGGTCTGACCAACGGCATCACCGTCCACCAGAACTGCGTTCAACACACCATCCACCTGTGCAATGAGATGGCTGCGCGGAACCAGCGTGGGATGCACCCGCAACTCGATGCCCTCATCGCGGCGACGTGCGATCCCCAGGTGCTTGATGCGATAACCAAGAATTTCCGCGTGAGCGATGTCGTAAGGGGTGATTTCCGAAATCCCCTCGGTGTAGGCTTTTTCAAATTGCAGCGGCACACCAAAGCCTGCAGAGGCCAGGATCGTCAATTTGTGTGCAGCGTCAATGCCTTCCACATCGAAGGTCGGGTCCGCCTCGGCATACCCCAGGTCCTGAGCTTCTTTCAGCACTTCAGCGAACTCGCGACCGGCGCGCATCTCGGTGAGAATATAGTTACCGGTGCCGTTGATGATGCCGGCGATCCAGTCAACGCGGTTGGCGGCCATGCCTTCGCGAACAGCCTTGATGACGGGGATACCGCCAGCAACGCCAGCCTCGTAGGAAACGATCACATTCTGCTTCGCCGCTGCCTCGAAAATCTCGTTGCCATGGACCGCAATCAACGCCTTGTTGGCGGTGACTACGTGCTTGCCATTTCGGATGGCAGCCAGCACCAGCTCCCGAGCAGTTTCGTAACCACCAATCAATTCGACCACAACATCCACAGACGGGTCGTTCACCACGTCAAAAATGTCGGTACTGAACGGGATATCCCCCAGATCAATATCATTGCGCGGGGTGCGTGTCGCCACCCGGGCAATACGGAGATTGAAACCTGTCCGGCCTGTGATCAGGCTGGCATTACGGGTCAGTACGTTGAACGTACCACCACCGACTGTTCCCAGTCCGCAGATTCCGACATTGACGTCTTTCAAGCTTTCACCTCTGTTCCCGATGGGTTGCTGTGGGGAGCGATAGTATAACGGTTAACGGGCGCCCGAATAAGCCCCGCCTGATGAACAGGCAAACAAGGCATTCCGTAGCCTATCAGAGCAGCCCCAGGCCTTCAGCCAGTTTTTCAGACGGCACATAACCACGCACCATATTACCGTCTTCCAATACGATCGCTGGGGTACCCGTCACACCGACGCGACTACCCAGCTCGAATTGCTCCCTGACCGGGTTCTCGCAGCTCTGATCATCCACGGATCGACCCTGCTTGGCGGCATTCATGGCAGCCTGCGGATCATCGGAACACCAGACGGAAATATACTTGCGAAAAGAGGGCGTATTGGGGCCGGAACGGGGAAAGCCATAGTAATTGACAGTAATACCCAATTCGTTCAGTCGCGGAACCTCGTCATGCAGCTTGCGGCAGTATGGGCAATCGATATCGGTGAACACAGCAATAGAAGCCTTTTCGGTGCCCTTGGCCGGAAAACTGATCAGCCCCTCATCACCGAACTCGTCCATGGTTTGAGCGCGCTGGGACGCCCTGCCCTGTTCAGAGATATTGGCAATACCGTTCGCGGTCACTTTCAGCAGGTCGCCGGTCAGGAGATACTGACCATCGGCCGTTGTGAAAATGGTATCGCCGTTATTACTGTACACCTCGTACAAACCCTCAGCCTCCGACTTGCGGACATCGGATATCTTCAGCCCCGGAATCGCTGCGGTGAGTTTGTCGGCAATCGCATCCTCGACCTCGCCCGCATGAGCAGTGTGAGCGCCAGCCGCCAGAGCCGCGAGCACCAGTGGCAGCAAGGGTTTAAACAAGTTCTTGATCAGCATATTGGTTTCCAGTTTTCCAGAATCACGAAGGTATATAGCCTGTCAGACGGCGAATTCCGCCGAGTTTGTGCGACACCGCTGCCCGCAAAAAGTTCAGTGTACCAAGCGCCATGCCCGCCGACTAACCCGGGATGTTACGACACCCTAACTAACCGCGCGGATGGTGAGCCTGATGCAGCGATTGTAATCGCTGACGTGCCACATGGGTGTATATCTGGGTTGTCGACAAGTCCGAATGCCCAAGTAACATCTGAACCACCCGTAAGTCGGCACCATGATTCAACAGATGCGTCGCAAAGGCATGGCGAAGGGTATGGGGTGACAGATGCTTGTGAATTCCAGAACGGAGTGCGTAATGTTTGATCCGATGCCAGAAGGTCTGCCGCGTCATCGCAGCGGGACGGTTACCCGGAAACAGTGCGTTGCTGGCCCGCCCCTTGAGAAGCTCACCTCGCCCCTCCCTCATGTAACGTACCAGCCAATCAACTGCCTCTTCACCAAGCGGAACCAGGCGCTCCTTGTTTCCCTTGCCAACAATCCTGATCACCCCCTGGCGCAGGTTCACCTCATCCACCGTTAAAGCCACAAGCTCCGAAACCCGCAAACCGCAGCCGTACAGGATTTCCATCATCGCCTTGTCGCGAAGCTCAATGGGCACTTCAGGATCGGGTTCCGACAACAGGTTTTCCACGTCGTCTTCCGACAAAGAATCCGGCAACCGTCGAGGAAGGCGGGGGCTATCTATTCGCAGTGTAGGGTCTTCAGCGATCACGCCTTCTCGCAAAAGGTAGCGGAAAAAACGACGAAGACCGGAGAGGCGACGGGCAGCCGTGGAGGTTTTGAAACCATCAGACAACCCACGGGATATCCAGCCCAGCAAGTCGGTCCGGCGCACCTCGGTCAGCAGGGGCGTTCCCGGCTGCTCCTGCAGCCAGGCCGCCAACCGCTCAAGATCACTCCGGTACGCCTGACGGGTTTTTTCCCCCAAGCCATCTTCAAGCCAGATGGCATCGGTGAAGCGCACAATGACCGCTTCATCCTGCGATCTAAGCTCAACTCTGGAGGTGGGTTTCCGGGGCATGGCGGCCTACTCGAAACGGAACCGAAAAGTTCCGGCAACCGGATACGAAAAAGGCAGCCTTGGGCTGCCTTTTCCTGACGAACTGTACCAGCAACTTCTGCTGATCAGCCCAGCTTTTCCTTGATACGAGCTGCCTTGCCAGACAGGTCGCGCAGGTAGTAAAGCTTAGCCTGGCGAACGTCACCACGACGCTTCACACTGATGCTGTCGATCAGCTTGGAGAAGGTCTGGAAGGTACGCTCAACACCCACACCGTAGGACACTTTCCGTACAGTGAAGGAAGAGTTCATGCCACGGTTGCGCTTGCCGATCACAACGCCTTCGAACGCCTGCAGACGCTCACGGTTGCCCTCGGTAACGCGAACCTGGATCACCACGGTATCACCCGGCGCAAAGGCAGGGATTTCCTTGGTCATCTGCTCTGATTCAATTTGACTGATGATGTTGTTCTTGCCGCTCATCGTATGTGCTCCTGATACCCAATCTTTTAATGCCCTGATGATTCAGAGGCACCCGGTTCGTTCAAAATCTCTTCCAGCAGCTCACGCTCTTCGTCCGTAAACACCCGCTTATCCAGCAGGTCGGGGCGTCGCTCCCGGGTTCGCCTCAACGACTGTTTCAGCCGCCAACGCCGGATCTGATCATGGTGACCGCCTAACAAAACATCCGGCACAGCCTGACCTTCGTAAACCTCCGGCCGGGTGTAGTGCGGACAATCCAGCAAACCGTCAGCAAAGGAATCCTGCTCTGCCGACTGCGCATGACCCAGCGCTCCGGGGATGAGGCGTGTAACCGCATCAATGACAGCCATGGCCGCCAACTCGCCACCGGAAAGCACGAAATCTCCCAGTGACACCTCCCGATCGACTTCCGCCGATATCAGGCGCTCATCAACACCCTCATATCGCCCAGCGACGAGAATAAGACTCTCTTCCGCTGCCAGCGATTCAACCACGCCCTGATTCATCGCCTCCCCCTGGGGAGACAGATAAACCACGCAGGCGCGTCCGGGTGCAGACTCCCTTGCCGCATGGATGGCATCCCGCAGTGGCTGAATTTTCATCAGCATACCGGGGCCTCCACCGTAAGGCCGGTCGTCTACCGTTCGGTGACGATCATGAGTGAATTCCCGAGGATTCCAGGCCGTGAACGTCAACAGACCATCACGAACGGCCCTTCCGGTAATCCCGTAATCCGTCACCGCAGCGTACATCTCCGGGAACAGACTGACTGCGCCAATCCACACCCGTCAGAACTCCGGATCCCAGTCGGCCACCAAACGCGAGCCGGCCAGATCCACACTCCGGACCACTTGGTCCGGAAGATAGGGAATCAGCCGCTCACGCTGGTCAATGGAGGCGTCGGTTGCCCGCACCACCAGGACGTCGTTGGAGCCTGTTTCTATCAGATGATGCACCTTACCCAGGTACTCATCCTCTGTCGTGAAAACGTCAAGGCCTTCCAGTTGATGCCAGTAGTATTCCCCTTCGGGGAGCTGCGGCAATTCCTCGGTAGACACAACAACGTCGGCACCACAGTAACTGCGGGCCACTTCACGATCATCGATACCTTTCAGCCTGACGACGATCCCCTGGCCTTGCCGGCGACCTTCCTCAAGCCTGGCCGGGATACGCTTGCCGTTGTGAACCAAGGTCCAGTCCCGGTAGTTCAGTATTCCGTCCTTGGGGTCAGTATAGGAGTAGACCTTGAGCCACCCCTTAACCCCAAACACCGAGGTAATCTGACCAATCACAGTTTCCTGCGAATGTTGAGCCATACCCTAACCCCGGTGGTGAAACGTTCTTTCAATTACTCTGCAGCAGCGCCTTTCAGCAGCTGTGCAACGCGCTCGCTGGTCTGGGCGCCTTGACCCAGCCAATGATCGATGCGATCACGATCAATACGCAGACGCTCTTCCTGGCCACGGGCAACCGGGTTGAAGAAACCAACACGCTCGATAAAACGACCGTCGCGGGATTTGCGGCTATCTGTCACTGTCAGATGGTAGAACGGGCGCTTCTTGGAGCCGCCACGAGCCAAACGGATTATTACCATTTCGACCAATATCCTGTTCTGTTGTACGAACTTTGTACGATTCACACCCGCCAAGCTTCAGAAATCACTGGCTGACGCGAAGACCCATACTCGAAAGGGGCGCTATTCTATGCTAAATGAACGCCAAAGAAAACAGGGAAAACATCCCGGTTTCTACATACGCCCACGCGGAGGCATACCACCGCCTGCGCCACCCGGCGGCATCATACCGCCAAGACCGCGCATCATGTTAGCCATTCCGCCCTTCTTGCCGAATTTCTTCATCATTTTCTGCATTTGCTTGTGCTGCTTTAGCAGACGATTCACATCCTGGATTTGCGTACCGGACCCCGTCGCAATGCGGCGCTTGCGAGAGTTATTGATCACATCCGGGTAGCGGCGCTCCTTTGCCGTCATCGAGCAGATAATGGCCTCCATCTGCCCCATGGACTTGTCATTGACCTGTTGCTGGGCCATCTGTGCCATCTGGCCCATACCGGGCAGCTTATCCATCAGACCGCCGATGCCGCCCATGCTTTTCATCTGCTGAAGCTGGTCACGGAAGTCTTCAAGATCAAAGCTTTTACCCTTCTTGATCTTCTTTGTCAGTTTCTGGGCTTTCTTCTGATCAATCTTGCGCTCGGCTTCCTCTATAAGGGAGAGCACATCCCCCATACCCAGAATCCGGGACGCCACCCTGTCAGGGTGGAATGGCTCCAGGGCATCGGACTTCTCGCCCACACCCAGGAACTTGATCGGCTTGCCAGTAATGTGACGCACCGACAGCGCGGCACCGCCACGGGCATCGCCATCGGTCTTGGTCAGGACAACGCCCGTCAGTGGCAGCGCATCATTAAAGGCCTTGGCCGTGTTGGCAGCATCCTGGCCCGTCATGGCGTCGACCACAAACAGGGTTTCAACCGGGTTGACGGCTTTATGAAGACGACCAATCTCGCCCATCATCTGCTCATCGACGTGCAGGCGGCCGGCGGTATCCAGAATCACAACATCAACATGTTTCTTGCGGGCTGCATCCATGGCGCCATTGGCGATATCAACAGGGTCCTGGTCCTCAGAACTGGGAAAGAACTCCACACCCACTTCACCGGCCAGCGTTTCCAGCTGACGAATGGCCGCCGGGCGATACACGTCGGCGCTCACCACCAGAACGGACTTTTTCTGCCTTTCCTTAAGGAAGCGGGCAAGCTTGGCCACCGTGGTGGTCTTACCG
Organism: Marinobacter sp. Hex_13; assembly: GCF_001566815.1. Classification (NCBI taxonomy): domain Bacteria; kingdom Pseudomonadati; phylum Pseudomonadota; class Gammaproteobacteria; order Pseudomonadales; family Marinobacteraceae; genus Marinobacter; species Marinobacter sp. Hex_13. The sequence continues at coordinate 28,742 of NZ_LSMM01000001.1, read as the reverse complement.
GCACCCTGCAAGCCGGCCATCATAATCACTGCCGGTGGCTGTACTGCCAGGTTGAGGGATTCGTTGCCATCCCCCATCACGCGTTCCAGCTCCTGCTGGACAACCTTCACGAATACCTGGCCCGGACTCAGGCTACGCTGAACTTCCTGCCCGATTGCCCGCTGACGCACGCCCTCAATGAATGCCTTGACCACAGGCAGGGCAACGTCCGCCTCCAACAGCGCCATGCGCACTTCACGCAGCGTTTCCTTTATATTGTCGTCGGTCAGCCGCGCCTGCCCAGATATCTTGCGCAGACTGCCGGAAAGTCGGTCCTGGAGGTTTTCAAACATGTTGCTCTTCCGTACCCGGATAAATTGGTTGCATGAAACACCGGAACCCGATCAGGTTCCTTGATTCCTGTTGCATAATCGCGACATTATAACCAGACTATCGCCCTGAAACGACCAGCCCGGTCAAATCGGCGTGGAACCCCGCCGATCTCGAGTCAGAAAGTGGTTATAAAAAGGACGTCATGGGAACGTTGATCCTCGCGGTCACTTCGTTATTGCTTTACAGCGTAGGTACCGCCCTGCAGGCTCTCAGCTTCCGGGGACGGGTACACACCAGCATTGCCATCACCACCCTTATCGGCCTGCTGGCCCTGACAGCACATGGACTGTTGATTGCCCAGACCGTTCATCGTGAAGGCGGTTTCGATTTCGGCTTCTTCCAGAGCTCTGTCCTTATTTCCTGGCTGATCGCTTTTTTGCTGCTAGCCCTCAACCTTCGCAAACCGGTACAAAGCCTTTTCCTTGGCGTTTACCCGCTGGCAGCGCTGACCATCATTATGGGTCTGATTACTCACTCCCCTTCCCGATTGGTGCCGGAAGACCACTACGGCATGCTCTCCCATATCGCACTGTCGGTGACAGCCTACAGCCTGTTTACGCTGGCCGCCATACAGGCGGTGCTGCTTTACCTGCAGAATCGCCAGCTCAAACAGAACTATAACAGCGTCCTGATACGCAACCTGCCGCCGCTGCAGACCATGGAGTCATTGCTGTTCGAGCTGGTGTGGGCAGGCGTGGTCATGCTGATTCTGGCCATCGTGACCGGCGCCCTGTTCATTGACGACCTGTTCGCTCAGGATCTGGCCCACAAAACGCTGTTCTCGCTGTTGTCACTCATCGTCTTCATCGCATTGCTGATCGGACGCTACACGAAGGGCTGGCGCGGCATTACCGCCAGCCGCTGGACACTGGCAGGGTGCGCCCTGTTAATGCTCGCCTTCTATGGAAGCAAGTTCGTGCTGGAACTGATCTTTCACCGGGGCGGCTGACGCTACCATGAATTTCCCCGGACAGACACCAACTTGACACCCCGACTTTCAACCACCTATTTTCCCAACTTGTCGGCAACATAAGGACACTCAGTCTTGAACGAAACATCGCTTACTGCGCTGTTCATCATCCTGGCAGGACTCATCCTGCTTTCCGCCTTCTTCTCCAGCTCTGAAACCGGGATGATGTCACTGAACCGGTACCGGCTGAAGCACATGGCCAAGACCGGCCATAGAGGCGCCCGCAGAGCCCAGTCTCTCCTCAATCGCACCGACCAGCTGATCGGCGTCATCCTGATCGGCAACAACTTCGTCAACATCTTTGCCTCAGCCATCGCCACGGTGATCGCCATCCGCATTTGGGGCGACGCCGGGATTGCCATTGCCACCGTTCTGCTGACCATCGTTATCCTGATTTTTGCGGAAGTCACCCCCAAAACCCTTGCTGCACTGTTTCCCGAAAAGATTGCCTTTCCAGCCAGCCACGTACTGGGGCCGCTGCTCAAATTACTCTATCCCGTGGTTTGGGCGGTTAATCTGTTTACAGGCGCCATCCTGAAGATCATCGGCGTGTCCGCCGACGATGCCGCCAACGAGCACCTCAGCCGCGAAGAACTGAGAACCCTTGTAAATGAGGCGGGCGCACTGATCCCAGCCAAACACAAGGACATGCTGGTTAGCATCCTCGACCTTGAGAAAGTGACCGTGAACGACATCATGGTGCCACGCAACGAGGTGGTCGGCATCGATCTGGATGATGACCTGGACACCATCCTGCGCCAACTAAGAAGCAGTCAGCACACTCGCTTGCCGGTGTTCAAGGGGGACATCAACAACATTCAGGGCGTGCTTCACCTGCGCAACGCCTCAAAACTCCTGCTTCACGATGAAATCAACAAGGCCATGCTGATGCAGCTGTGCCGTGAGCCCTATTTCATTCCGGAAAGCACACCCCTCAACACCCAACTGATCAACTTTCAGAAGGAGAAACGACGCTTCGGCATCGTTGTTGACGAGTACGGAGAAGTACTCGGCCTGGCGACACTGGAAGACATTCTTGAGGAGATCGTTGGCGAATTCACCACCGATTACGCCGCCACCAGCCCCGACATCATTCCCCAGGACGACGGCACATACATCATCGATGGTACGTCCGCTGTGCGAACCATCAACAAAACCCTTGGCTGGAAGCTACCTATTGATGGCCCCAAAACACTCAACGGCCTCATCACCGAAACCCTGGAAAACATCCCGGACACCAACGTGTGCCTGAAGGTGGGCGGGCACCGCGTTGAGGTGCTCCAAATCAAGGACAATGTGGTCAAGGCTGCGATCGTTCACCCCAAAAAGAAGAAAAAGCGCGCTATGGGCTAGATCATCTGGCTATAACACCTGACTATTTAGAAAGATCAAATTTTAATATTTTTCTTGACCGAAATGCGGTTCCACCCAAGACTGGAGTCACGCAAAAAATAATAACAACATGCCGTAAGGCATATGATCCGCCGTTCCTTAGGGTGCTTTGGAACATTAGTGGGTTTTGTTAGCGTTTGGTCATGTTACCGTGTGTTAAAATGCGGTAGATTTAACGTATAAAGAAAAAATACAGCTGTAAGCTCGGTCATGTATCCGGTTGAGGCGTACACAGGAGTCGGCCATGAATAAGCAGTCCGGCATACATTATCTCCGCGAGCACCGGGAGGCAGGGAGCTCAAATCCCGTACCTGCGCAGGTGGTTCGCATCCGCGACACTGTCGTTGCTGGACTGGGGGATTTGTTGCAGGGTGCATTTGATGCAGTTGATGACTCGCTGTTCGAGCTGGCAAACAACGCCAGAAGCAACAACGAGCAAAACCGCTATTTCGAGGCCATGCGCGAAATCCGTATCAAGCGGAAGGGTGTAGAGCGTCACTTCCAGAATGCGGTAGCACAACTGTTCGCCAATCCGCCTCAAAGCGGCAGCGTGGCAGCCGACGAAAGTCTAGCCAGCCAGACCAGCTCAGACAGCCTGTCGCTGGTAGGCGACGACGACCTGGAAGAACAGGTTGCCCTCAATGCCATGATCACCAAGTCCAAGGTCCACTTTCAGGGTCCCCTGTTACAACTGCAGACACGCTTCAGCGTGGTTTATCCGGGCGCCAGTGACGAAGCGCCGGTTAACCCCATGGCGCCAGAACATCTCTGCAGCGCCTTTGTGGAAGCCATCCAGGCGCTGGAAATCCAGATACGCGAACGCCTGATTCTGCTCAAGCAATTTGATCGTTACGTTGTTTCCAACCTTGGCATGTTGCTGGACGAAGCCAACCGAATCCTCATCCAGGCCGGCGTGATTCCGAATTTCCGCTACCACGGCAAGGCTGGTAAACAGCAGAGCAAGACAGCATCCGGCACTCACGCTGACGAAACAGGTGGGAACGCCAGCGCGATGACGGAACCCGCTGCTGCGGAAAGTCAGCAAGGGCACCATGAAGGCGCCATGTTCGACCAGATCCGGCAGATGCTGGCGCTCCAGCGCGCCAACGCAGGCATTCCGCCGCGGGCATCCGACCCCAATATTCATGTCGTTGGGGGAGCGGAACTGGCAAGTCTGCTCGGCTCACTTCCCCAACACCCCCCTGGCGAACAGATTAGCGGCAACCTGAGTGCCGGCGAGCCGGTGATGGTTGACCTCCACCAGGTTGTCCAACAGTTGCTGGCACAGGCCGGAACGACCAGCGATGGCAAAAAGCCGGCGTTGGCGGAAATGGACGAGGACCTGATCAACCTCGTGTCCATGTTGTTTGAATTCATTCTCGACGATTACAACCTCTCGGCCCCCGTGCAGGTCCTGATCAGCCGATTGCAGATCCCCATCCTCAAGGTGGTGATCAAGGACAAGTCATTCTTCAGTAAAGCAACTCACCCAGCCCGCCGCCTGCTGAACTCCCTGGCACGGGCCGGCATTGGCTGGAGCGAGAGTGACGAGAAAACCCGCGACAAGCTGTACGAGCAGATCCACGCCATTGTCGTTCGCATACTGAACGAATTCGATGGTGACGTAACACTCTTTGAAACCCTGGGCGAGGAGTTCGAACAGTTCCTGGCAAGGGAAAACCGCAAGTCCTCCCTGGTGGAGCAGCGCACCCGGGAATCCGAGCGCGGACGTATCAAATCGCAGAAAGCTCAGGAAACCGTCGATCAGTTGCTGCAGAAAAAACTGGCGCGATACAAGCTTCAGGAGCCAGTGCGGAACATCCTGATCAACGGCTGGAGCCGGGTGATGTTCCTGGCTTACCTGAGGGACGACGTGGAACACCGCTGGCTACAGACTGTCCGCGTGGTGGATGACCTCATTTGGTGCCTGCATCCGCATCAGGAAGATGAAGAGCGGGATCAGTGGGTTCGCGTGGTTCCCGGCTTGCTGAAGTCACTCCGGGCCGGGCTTGAAGAGGTTTCCTACAACTCATCCAAGCTGGATGAGATGATGGCGGACCTCAAGCACGAGTTAACGGAAGCTTTCCGAGCCAACGCGCTGGCCGAGGCCATGGAGGACTCTCCCGAGCCGGAGCCCGAAGAAGACATCCCCACGGCTCATCAGACTGCCATCGAGCGCCAACAGGAGCTTGAGGACGCCGCCATCGCCGAATATGTGGCACAGATCGATGCTATTGAAATCGGCAATTGGGTGGAGTTCAACCTGGTCAACGGGGCCAGCTTCCGCTGCAAACTGTCCGCCATCATTGAGGAAGCAGACTGCTTTGTTTTCGTAAATCGCATGGGGCTCAAGGTGATCGAGAAAACCCGCACCGACCTGGCGCATGAGATGCGGCGCGGCCGTCTGACCGTCCTTGAGCAGGGAGCGCTGATTGACCGGGCGCTGGACGCAGTCGTGGGCAGCTTGCGGAGCAAGGCAGGTTAAAAGTACTGGGAGCGTCTGAGCAACAATGCTGGAGTATGGCAGTGTTACCGGCCTCCCGGACAAATACCGGATCACCCTGGCGATATCGGTTGCCTTACTGCTTCATACCCTGATAATGGCCACCCTTCCCTATACGGCTCCAAGCGCGGAAAGCCATCGCCAGACGGTGAAAGTGGAACTGGTCAGTCCTGGCAGTATTCCCTTGCCGGAATCCGCCGCCAGCGCGACATCGCCGACTCGCACGACAGCTCCGGACCGCAACACGATCACAACTGAACCAACGCCCACCAGCGACCAGCGTGACCCCGTTGCTGTGGAATCGCCGCAAGTCGACACCAGTCATCCGCGGCACAAAGAACCAACTGCGCGTTCGGCGCCATCACCACAAACACCCGTGATGGAGCCCCAATCTCCAGCACGGACAACGCCCTCGCAGGACTCGGCCGCTACTGCCGCAGGCAACCCGGAGCAACCGGTGGAGGACACGCCGGAAAAGGTCACTCAGATAACATCGTCTCCACGAGATGTGGATCCCTATACGGCAAGCCTGGCCGTACACATTGGTAAGGAACTCGGCAAACGACCGGTTCCTTCCAGCCGCAGTGTCACCGAGCCGGTGAGCAGTCAGCTTGAGCTGAAACTACTCCCAAGCGGAGCACTTACTGGTGCCAAAGTCACCAAATCGACGGGGTTCAACGACATAGACCGAGCGATTTATCAGGCTGCCCTGCTAGCCAGTCCTTATCCAAAACCACCGGAAGAATACTCAGGAAGGAAGCAATTCCGGGTCGAACTCATTTTCGCCCCGGAACGCCTTTAAACGCGGTTAACTCAGGCTTCTGCCTGTTTCGCAGCGGCTTTGACCTGCTCGGCCAGCTCACCACTTTCCGACATTTCGAGAATAATGTCGCAGCCGCCTACCAGCTCACCATTGATATAGAGCTGCGGGTAGGTGGGCCAGCTTGAATAGACCTTGAGGCCTTCACGCAATTCCTGGTTATCAAGAATATTTACAAAGGCGAACCGCTCGCCGCATGCCATCAGCGCCTGGACGGTCTTCGCTGAGAAACCGCACTGCGGAGCCTGTGGAGTGCCTTTCATATAGAGGATAATGGCGTTTTCCTCAAGCTGGCTCTTGATGGTTTCGTTGATGTCCATGAACTCTCACCTCTCATTGGAAACGGGGTCGCCCGGTTGCGACATGCCTGACACTATTGTACACGTCCCGTGACGCTCACCAAACACCGCCTGACACCTGCATATGCCCTGGCGTTGTCTTCAGCCCCCTGACGGGCTAGACTTGAGCCCCTGCCTTTCAGGCAACCTCCGTTTCCGTATTTCCCGCCAGTGCGGCTCTCACCGCGTGCTGGCGTATTGCCGTTTCAGGACAATGACCACCGCGGGCCGGTTGTAACCACGAATAGATCCGGATTTCTTGGATAGGGTTATCGATTAATTAAGGGCCACTCCATGGCAGCAAGACATTTTCTCACACTCAATGACTTAAGCTCCGACGAGCTTGAAAGTCTGGTCGACCACGGCACTAAACTCCGCAACGATTGGCGCCAGGGCGTCGTGCGCGAAACCCTGAAGAATCGTGTCCTGGCAATGATCTTCGAGAAGTCGTCAACCCGTACGCGGGTATCCTTCGAGGCGGGCATGACCCAGCTCGGTGGCGCTGCTCTGTTTCTCTCTCCCCGTGATACCCAGCTCGGACGAGGAGAACCCATTGAAGACTCCGCCATCGTGATTTCCAGCATGGTGGACGCTGTCATGATCCGGACGTTTTCCCACGATACCGTCGACGCATTCGCGGCGGCCTCCAGAGTGCCCGTCATCAACGCTCTGACAGATGATTTCCATCCTTGCCAGCTGCTGGCCGACATGCAGACGTACCGGGAACATCGCGGCAGCATTCGTGGCGGTACGGTTGCCTGGGTTGGCGATGGCAACAACATGTGCCAGTCCTACATCAATGCAGCAACGCAGTTCGGCTTTAACCTGCGCGTTGCCTGCCCGGAGGGTTACGAACCTGACAGTGAATTGCTGAAAACCCATCAGGATCGGGTGTCTGTAGTTCATGATCCGGCTGAAGCCGCCAGAGGTGCTGATCTCCTGGTCACGGATGTCTGGGCCTCCATGGGGCAGGAAGATGAACAGAAAGCCCGTCAGAGAGTCTTCCAGAACTACCAGATCAATCCCTCGCTGATGAAATTGGCGGACAAGGACGCCCTGTTCATGCACTGCCTGCCGGCGCACCGTGGCGAGGAGATATCCGCGGACATGATGGAACACCCGCGTTCGGTGGTCTGGGACGAAGCCGAAAACCGCTTGCACGCCCAGAAAGCGCTGCTGGAATTCCTGATCCTCAATCGACTGGACTGACCGAATGACCGATAGCCTGGCTCAGCCTGCTGACTGGCTGCTGGAAGTAAACAACCTGTCCTGCGGGTATGGCGATGGCTCAGTGGTCAGGAACGTCAACTTTGCCCTCAGTCACGGCGATATCGGCTGCCTGCTGGGCCCCAGCGGTTGCGGAAAAAGCACCATCCTCAGGGCATTGGCAGGATTTCTTCCCATCAATACCGGTGAGATTTGCCTGCAGTCCAGTTCCATCAGCCTGCCCGGTCGCACTCTCGCCCCTGAGAAGCGCCGAATCGGCATGGTGTTTCAGGACTACGCCCTGTTCCCGCACCTGACAATTGCCGAAAACGTCGGCTTCGGCTTGCGCAGAGAGGATCGCGAGGAAAAACATCAGAAAGTCACCGAGTTGCTTAAGGTGGTTCATCTGCAGGATCTTGCCGACAACTACCCCCATGAACTGTCGGGTGGGCAGCAACAAAGGGTGGCGCTTGCCCGTGCCCTGGCACCGGAACCCACGTTGATACTGCTGGACGAGCCGTTCTCTAACCTCGACGCAGATCTGCGCCGCCGACTCAGCCTGGATGTGCGGGAAATCCTCAAGACACTGGGCATCAGTGCCATCCTGGTCACTCACGATCAACAGGAAGCCTTCGCCATGTGTGATCAGGTGGCGGTTCTGAAAGACGGCGGAATACAGCAATGGGACGTGCCCTACAACCTATACCACGAACCCGCCAACCGTTTTGTTGCAGGTTTCGTGGGCCAAGGAGGCTTCGTTCCAGGAAAAGCGTTGGGGCCGGACACGATTGAGTCCGAGCTGGGGGTCATCCGCGGCAACCGCGCCTACACCTGGCAACCCGGCACGCTGGTCGACGTGCTGATCCGGCCAGACGACATCGTCTACGATGCCAACTCCGAACTTAAGCCAAAAGTGGTGGAAAAGACCTTTGCCGGGACGTCGACGCTCTATCGCTTTCGCTGCTCGGAAGACACCGAGTTCGAGGCCCTGTTCCGGAGCCATCTGGACTTTCACCTGGGCGAACACGTGCCAGTCCGGGTGGAGGCAGACCATCTGATCGCCTTCGAGAGAACCTGAGAGCCCGAGCCTCAGTTATTACAAACCCGCTCCACGGAATCCAGCCAGCCGGCGTACAGGGTCTCCCGCAATGCCGGCTTCATAGCCGCCTCGAAGCGATGTTCCCGCTCCCAGAGTTGTGCTATCTCGTCCAGCCCCTGGTATACACCGGTCTGCAGCCCGGCCAGATAGGCCGCCCCCAGAGCCGTGGTCTCTGTCACGCGGGGGCGGTCCACTGGCACGTTGAGGATATCCGCCAGAAATTGCATCACCCAGTCGTTGACCACCATGCCACCATCCACCCGCAGTGCCTGCAGGGACGCACCATCGTTCTGGATGGCGCGGATCAGGTCCTTGGTCTGATAGCAGACGGATTGCAGGCCGGCGGTGACGATCTCGCCGATTCCGGTGTCCCGGGTAAGGCCAAGAATCGCCCCGCGGGCGTGAGGATCCCAATGTGGCGCACCCAGACCGGTAAAGGCCGGAACCAGATAAACAGGGTTTTCCGCCCCCACTTTCGAGGCGTAATCAGAGGATTCGCTGGCGTGACTGATAAGCTTCAACCCGTCCCTGAGCCATTGCATGGCGGCGCCGGCAACAAAGATGCTGCCTTCCATGGCGTAGCACGGTTTGCCATTCAAACGATAAGCCATGGTTGTCAGCAACCGGTTTTCGGAGCGTAGCGCCTTTTCGCCGGTATTCAGCATCAGGAAACAACCGGTGCCATAGGTGCTTTTCGCCATGCCGGGCTCGAAACAGGCCTGCCCAATCAATGCTGCGTGCTGGTCGCCCGCGATACCGGCGACCTGCACCGATGCCCCCAGCCACTGCCTGTCGGTGGTGCCAAAATCCGCGGCGGAATCGAGCACCTCCGGCAACAGCGCCCGGGGAACCCGGAAGAGGGTCAACAACTCGTCGTCCCATTGCTGACTATGAATATTGAACAACGCGGTGCGCGAGGCGTTGGTGGCATCGGTCTTGTGGGAGCGCCCACCAGTCAGATTCCAGAGCAGCCAGCAGTCCACAGTACCGAAGGCAAGCTCGCCAGCTTCCGCCCTCTGACGGGCACCGTCCACATGGTCGAGTATCCAGGCAATCTTGGTGGCGGAGAAATACGGGTCAATCAAGAGGCCGGTGCGTTCCACCACCCTACCTTCATGGCCATCGGACTTGAGTTTGGTGCAAACAGACGCTGTGCGTCGATCCTGCCAGACAATCGCGCGGTGAATTGGCTCTCCGGTTTTCCGATCCCAGATCACCGTGGTTTCCCGCTGATTGGTGATGCCGATACCTGCCAGGGTTGAGGCATCCAGCCCTGACGACTCGAGAACCTCCCTGCACACCGCCAATGTACTTTGCCAGATTTCGCCAGCCTCATGTTCCACCTGGCCATCTTTCGGAAAGTACTGGTGAAATTCCTGTTGCGCCGTGGCGATGGCTTGGCCGGAGGCATTGAAAATGATCGCGCGGGAACTGGTGGTCCCCTGATCGATGGCGAGCAGGTGCTGGGTCATGGGGCGTCCTTTCAGGTGCTTCAGCATTGTTCTGGTCAATGCTGCAATCTTCTCAAAGGATTGCTAAGAACGCTATGGGAAAGTCGGGCATAAAAAAAGGGCCGGAAAACCGGCCCTCAAATGACGAATGAAACAAGGAAAGTTCGTAAGAACTACAACCTCAAAAGTCATCCCTTACACATTTAGTATCGGCTCGGATTGCCCAGCCTTCAGTTGAGGTTGTGTTGCGCCTTTGTTACATCAGGTTAGGGGCTGAGAGGCGCATCACAAAACGGCTTAGAGGGTGTGCTCCACCGGCTTCTTGCGAGGCCAGACCAGACTGAAGCGGGCTCCGCCCAACTCGTCGCTGCGACTGACAAACGCCTGCCCGCCATGCCAGTAGAGGATTCTCCTGACAATGGAGAGGCCAAGGCCATAACCGCCCGAGGTTCGGGTACGGCTGTCATCGAGGCGAGCAAATGCAGTAAACACTTTTTCCCAATCCTCTTCGGGAATACCAGGGCCGTCATCCTCCACATCAATGCGGCAATTATCCTCATCAAACTGGCAGTGGACTTTCACGCGGCCGGCCGCGTAGCGTGCAGCGTTTCCTACCAGATTCTGAACCGCCCGGTGCAAATACCGAGGCTCCACATCAGACAGTGACCAACGCTCGGATTCATCGTCAATGTCTGCCTCGATGGTGTGGTCCGGGCGGACCATCTGCTGCTCGCTCACCACCTGGCGAACGATATCAATGACCGACCGCTCCTGAAGCGCAAATACGGGACCACCCTGCTCCAACCGGGCGTAGGTCAGGATTTCATCGATCAGCTCATCAAGCTCCTGGATGTCGCCGTCAATGCCATCAAGCTGCTTCTGGAGCGCCTCCGGAGAATTGGCGCTTTCGATCATCTGGACACCGAATCGAATACGGGCAACCGGTGTTCTCAGCTCATGGGAAACCGCGTGGATCATTTCCCGCTGAACCCCTACCAGCCGCTGGATATGCTCCGCCATACCGTTGAAGGCTGCGGCCAACCGGGACACAAGGCGACTGTCGCCTGCATCCACCCGCGCCCCCATCTCGCCGCGGGCTATGCGAATTGCCACCGACTCCACGGCCCGGAGATTGCTGTCTACATCCCTTAACGCCAGATAGAGAGCCAGTGCGAGAACGCTTCCCGCCACTACGAGCAATAGCAGCATTACCGGCCATGCCCAGGGACTGAAGGGCGCGGGCATGGCCATGTCCACGAGAGTGCCATCTTCCAGACGGATCAACACCTGGGCACGATCCCGGGAGGGATGATGGTATAGCGAGATACCCCGCTCGGAGACGCGTTCGAGAACCTCGGAATCCGGAAGTGCAGCCTGATCTCGAACCGGCAGCAGCTCTACCCCGAGCGTATCGGATAGCTGCGACATGGCACCTTCCCGGCCATCCGAAGACATGTCATCAAGATGCAGGCGAGCGATGAGAGCGGTTGCCTCGGCAACATCGCTGTAGATATCCCGAAATCGCAGGTCGATGATCCCACCGCTATCGTTCCGGACCATCACCTGCTGGCCGATACTGGTGTCCATCGCCACTACCTGGCCATAGGAAAGGCGCTCCATGATGACATCGGACACCGACAGGTTACCCGGCGGCGTCACCCGGAAATCGTAGAAAGACTTGAGCCAGGGATACTGTTGCTGAGGATGAGGAGTCGCGACAAGCCAACGCAACAGGGGCTCTGAAAAACGCTCCTGCCAGTACTGCTCCCTGACGGAATTCACACCCAGGAACAATGCGGCACAAAGCAGGAGAATCAGAAAGGTAAGACCAATCAGCCGGGCGTAAAGCTTGAGAAAAAACTTGAGGGGCATTGCGATAACCCTGGCAATGAACGCCGGCCCCGCCGGGCCAGCGCCAGAGACTGAACAGTCAGGCTTCCTTTACGAACAGGTAGCCTTTGCTGCGTACGGTTTTAATGCGCCTCGGGTGGATGGGATCGTCGCCAATCTTGGGACGTATCCTCGAAACCCGGACATCGATCGAACGGTCCTGGCCATCGTATTCGATCCCTCTCAGGGCGGTGAAGATTTCCTCCCGACTGAGCACTCGGCCAGCATTGCTTGCCAATAGCCAGAGCAGGTCGAATTCCGCGCTGGTGAGGTCGATACTGTCGTCACTCAACCATGCTTCACGCATTGACCTGTCCACCACCAGGTTGTTGAACTGCAGTCTGACCGGTTCTTCACCGCTACCCTCTTCCGCAGCCACCGAACCATTCTCGGTAACCCGCCTCAGCAAGGCGCGGATTCTCGCCAGCAGCACCCTTGGCTGAACCGGTTTGCCGATGTAATCGTCGGCACCCATTTCCAGGCCGAGCACCTGGTCCAGATCGTCCGTGCGGGCAGTAAGCATGATAATCGGGCCTGGATAAAAAGGCCGCGCACGCCTGCAGATAGACAGTCCATCCTCACCCGGTAACATCAGGTCAAGCACGACCAGGTCCGGCTGTTCCTTGCGAATGCGCTCCACCGCGTTCCCACCGTGAGTTTCGAGGGTGACAGTCAACCCGTTACTCTCCAGGTACTCCCTGGTCAGCTCTGCCAGCCTCTCATCATCTTCGACTATAAGAATCCGCCAACTTTCGTTCGTCTGTTCCACGCCATCCATCTCTGATTTTGTTTTTCCGGTTTCTGAAACGTCCGGCCAACGTCACCCCACATGGCCGGAACAGAGCTGCCTGTCAGAAGATCAGCTACCCAACTGACAATACAGGCTACCTCCTGTAACAGCAATTATACATGCTATTCAGAAATATACATGGAACCGCCTGTTCGTTACAGCCCGTGACAAAGGTCACACCTCCACACCGATAACGGGACTTGTCACAAAGTCGTCATCCCCCGTTCATTCCGATGTCACACCGGATTCATAGCCTTGTCGAAAAGTGGAAACAAAGAGGCATTGCCATGAACGCCCAGACCGCCCGCCTGTCACGCTCGGCCCGACAGCTCAAAACCGTCATTACCCAACAGCCGGATCTCGTTGAATCCGCTCAGAAATTGCGCTATCAGGTTTTCTCGGAAGAGTATGGTTCTGACCTGGGGGCTACCGTCCCTGGCATTGATGCGGACGAGTTTGACCGATTCTGCGATCATCTGATTGTCACCGATGAGACCACCGGTGAACTGGTCGCTACAACACGAGTGCTTCACCACAGCCAGGCCATGGAAGCTGGAGGCTTCTATTCCGAGGGTGAGTTCGAACTCTCTTCCCTTTACCAACTCCCCGGGACTGTCGCCGAGCTTGGGAGAACCTGCGTGCACCCGGACTATCGCAATGGTGCGACCATCAGCCTGTTGTGGGCATCCGTTGCGGAATACCTGGTATCGCGAAACGTGGATTACCTGATTGGCTGCGCCAGTATCGGTATGTCAGATGGCGGCCTGAAAGCCTGGCGCATAGCCCGATACCTGCAGCGGGAATTCCTGGCCGGCGAGGAATACCGAGTGACTCCGTTGCGGGCGATGCCACACCTGACTCACACTGTCAGCGAGGATCGCCCGGTGGACGTTCCCGCGCTGATCAAGGCCTACATGCGCCTCGGCGCCCGCGTATGCGGCGAGCCCTGCTGGGACCCGGACTTCCGTTGCGCAGACCTGTTGGTGGTGCTGGACGTCAACAACCTGGCCAGTCGCTACAGCCGCCATTTCATGCGTAAACAGGCCCAGTAGACAACCGGGACTACCCTGGCAACCCGAGGATTGGTTATGGAACTGATACGCCTGACCGCAAGACTGGTACTCTTTACCGGCTTCATGGGCCTGACGGCAACGCTTGCCGGCACTCTGTTACTGGTTGAGACCCTGTTCCGCTGCCAAATCGACCGCGCGCCCTTCGCCCGCATCTGCTTTAACGGAGCCAGTCGCTGCCTTGGCTTTCGCATGTCCACGCAGGGCACCTTCAGCAACAGGCCCGTGCTCTATGTCAGCAACCACATCTCCTGGTCGGACATTCCTGTACTTGGCGGACAGGTGCCCCTGCGCTTCCTGTCCAAAGCGGAAGTAGGCCGCTGGCCGGTGATCGGTTGGCTGGCCACGCAGGCGGGCACGCTGTTCATTCAGCGCGGCAGTGGCAAAGCCGGCCAGGCCCGCGACGAAATTGCCCGCACCCTTCTGAACGGGCAGTCGGTGCTGGTGTTTCCCGAAGGCACCACCACAGCCGGAGTGACCGTCCTGCCCTTCCATAGCCGGCTGCTTCACGCCGCGGCGGATGCAGGCGTGGACATACAACCTCTGAGCATCGGTTATTTGAGAAACGGCCATCCCGACCATTTGGCGCCGTTCATTGGCGACGATGAGTTTCAGCATCATTTAATGCGCATGCTGCGCCAGCCGGCGGTCGAGGTCGGCGTTATCGCCCATCCGGTGGTGACTATCGACGACAGCACGGACCTGACAGATGTAACGCGGGATTTGCGGCAGACAGTACACGATGGGTTGCGGCAGATTCAGGCGGGACGCCTTTCAGACCAGGCATCAGACGGGCCGACAGCGGTTGCCGGCCCGGAGCTGTAATTCAGCTCAGCGGATGGCCGGCGTTGATTTCCTCTTCCGTGGCTTCACGCTTACCGATGATCTCCAGATCAAAGTACAGGGTAAAACCCGCCAGAGGATGGTTGGCATCCACCCGCACCAGATTACCATCAATGCTTACCACCTGTACCACCTGGGCCGTGTCGCCGGTATTGGTTTGAAACTTCATCCCTACCTGCAGGTTCTCCACGTTCTCGAACATGGAACGAGGTACTTTGCGGATCAGCTCCGGATTATGTTCTCCATACGCCATGGCCGGAGGTACGGTCACTTCCAGGCAATCACCGACATTACGGTCTTTCACCGCTTTCTGGATGCCTTCGATGATTTCCGGGCTGCCTTCCAGGAAATGAAGCGGCTCGCTGCCCTCGGAGGTGTCAACCAGCTCACCGAGCTTGTTCTTGAGGACATAGTGGACGGTTAATACAGCAGGTTTTTGCATCAGGCGTTTGTGTTTCCTGTATTCGGGGGTGTATCAGTCAGATTCAGGCCATGGATAACCAGGCGCCGGTCCAGTCTCGCCTTCAGGCTCCGGGGTTTATCCAGGCTCATGCGCTCCAGCAACGGCTGGTAGCGATTGTCGTCGTCGTTTGCCTTAACGGCGCGCCACAAAGTCAACAGTTTACCACGACGAGTCGCCGTTGCGGCCTTCAGAGTTTGTAAAGCCTTGCCCAGCCGGAGTTCTTCATCGGTAAAGTCCCGCCCGAACGGGAATGCTGGAAACATATCCGTGTCTCCGGCGATCTTTACAGCCTCTCCAACCGCCTCCGGCGTGTTATTGCACCAGTGCTCAGGCAGACGAAACGAAGCATCCACTTTTCCCGCTTTCTGGGCCTGCTTGAGCAAATCGGCCTGGAAACGGGAATCTGCAATGCGGATCAGTTGCAGGTATACCTGCTCGTCGGACTGACCCCTCAGATCCGCAATACCGTACTCGGTGATGACTATGTCGCGAAGATGACGGGGAATGGTGCAGTGCCCGTAACTGAAGACAATGTTGGACAGTGTTTCCTCACCGGACTTACGGGTGCTGCGCAGGGTCAGGATAGACCGCGCGCCCGGCAGCTCGTGGGCCATGGCGACAAAATTGTACTGGCCGCCAACACCGCTGACCACACGGCCGTCTTCCAGCCCGTCGGACACGGCCGCACCGCTTAGCGTATGCATCATCGCCGAGTTGATAAACCGGCCATGCACCCTCTGTGCAGCTTTCAGACGCTGGTTGCCGAATGCGTGGTCATATAAGTGGTTGATGTAGTTGACGCTGGTCATGCAGATGCGTTGGCGGTCGCGCGGCGCCAGGTCCCGCAACCGCTGATAGAAGGCTTCGGGGCCGACGAAGAAGCCACCATGCACCACAATCCCTCCGGTCAGTGACTTTCCCAGGGCCAACGACTCAATGGCGCTTCTCGCCTCCTCACTGTCGAGATCCGGATCCAGGGATTGCTCGCCCACACGCAACCGCCCGCCTTTGAACTCGACCTCCGGATTCAGGATGCCGTAACGACACAGCCACTGCACGTCCCTGGCCCGTAACGGCGAGTCGATCAACTGTTCCCGCCGCAGGACATCAAGGGTGTCGAGAGAAACACTGTGAGTAAGTTCGCCCCGGTTTATCAATGTTTGCAGTCCGGCATGATCAAACACCTCGCGGGTCAGGACACCCGCCTCCATGAGGTAAATAAAACCATCCACCATCATTTCACTGCAGCCGTAGAGTCCCTCCTCGAAGACATCCGTGCCACCGTACTCGGAAACCACCGGGAAGCGGTCTGCCACCTTCAGGTGATCAAACACCTGCTTCCAATGCTCGTTGTGACGATGCCGCAGAATCGCGCTGTGAACCAACGCCGCGCCCAGCGAGCCAATCCCCACCTGCAGGGTCCCTCCATCCCGGAGCAACGCACTGGCGTAGAACCCGATAAGGTGATCCTCCGGGCTGACCGACATTTGCGGTGCCGAAAACAGGGGGTAGTCGGAGGCGGCATGCTCCAGGACGATATCAAACTGGCCCGTCTCGACGGCGGCGTCATTGCCGAGAAAGGGCAAATGGCTGTTGGTCTCTGCCACCAACGCCACGGGGGTTCCGGCCGCTTCCCGCGCCCGTAACAGGGGCAGCAGGTCCAGACTCAGATCCGGGTTGCAGCTCAGGCTAACGTAGCCTTCCTGATCCGGCTCGGTCGCCGGAGCCACCATCTGGCCGACGACATTGACACCGAGCGCCATAAGGTCGCGCACTGCATGGGTGTAGTTGGTACAGACATAGTTGCGCTGTTGGTCCTTGTTATTCAGGAAGGACCCGGCCTTGAAGAAGAACTCGGATACCCGCACGTTCTCGGGCAAACGCTGACCAATCACGTCCCGTGCGTAATCAAGTTCCGGAATCCGCCCGTACAGGCGCTCGGCGAACGGGCCCATGAAACGCTTTTCCAGCGATGAACTGCCACCGGGCGCGGTCAGGGATAGCGCCGTGACAATGTGAAGCTCTATGGACGGATCGTCCTTGGCACGCTGGTAGAGAGCATTGGCAAAACGTATGGGTTTACCAAGCCCCAGTGGCAGGCCGAGTGTGATGCGCTTACCCACCCGGTGAATCAGCTCGTCTACACAGGCGCTGCTGTCTGCGAGCGTTACCGGTTGTTCCTCCACCATCGCGGCCATAGTGTTACTCCCTTAGTTGCCGTCAGAATGCTTACCGATATGGATAATCACATGTGCCATTGCGACAGGCAATGCACTGAGACAGATAAGCGGTGGCGAGGATTCGTGGGAGGTCAGTCAGGGTTCAGGAGGAGAAAACGTCGGCGGGAGTTCAAAAATTCCAGCGAAGGTTGAGGCAGGCGCCCTCTTCAAGCAATGCGATACCGTGGTCTGGCTTGGCACGATCAGACGCGTAGGACTTCTTTCCCGAATCTGAGTCGCTGAGACTGAGGCTCAGCAGGCGAGAACCAATGGTCGCATACATGTCGGATTCTTCACGCTCGAAGTCACCCGACATCTCTTCCTGAAGCTGATACACATTCTCGGCCGGAACTTCGTCTGCAAACACACGTTCGCTCGCTTCGGCGCGAACGACGAAGGCGATCATGTTGAGTGCAAGTAGTGCGACGAAGATACGGATAATCATAATAATTCTGGCGACCTGTAATCGAAGCGGAATTCTACTGTCATGTAATGCTTAAGTCTAATGATTAAAGGTCAGAAAGATGTGATTTTGCACACAAAAGCGCCGCTTTTTTGTCACAGGATCACCGCATTTTTGTCAAGAAAACAGCAATTTTTGTTGCAAACTGTAAGCACCCCACTCTGCCGCCTGTAACGGTCAGAGTGGCTGCTTCACGATGGGAGTTGTTAAAAAACCGTAACGCTTGCAGGATTAAGGGCAGGGGTAGGTGTACACCTGGTTAAGGTTCTCTATCTCCCCAAGCACCTCTTCGCTCAGGGACACCGACGCTGACCCCAGGTTTTCACGAAGCTGCTCAAGCGTCGTGGCCCCAATAATGTTGCTGGTAACGAAATCACGGCTGGTCACGTACGCCAGCGCCATCTGTACCGGTGACAGCCCGTGGCTGGCCGCCAGGTCTACGTAGGCTCGGGTCGCCTCGGCACCACGACCGCTGGTGTAACGGGTGAAGCGCTCAAACAAGGTCATCCTGGCGCCTTCCGGGCGCTTGCCATCGAGATATTTGCCAGAGAGCATGCCGAAGGCCAGCGGGGAGTACGCGAGCAGACCAACCTGTTCACGGCAGGCAATTTCCGCCATTCCCACCTCAAACGTGCGGTTGAGCAGGTTATAGGGGTTCTGGACGCTGACCACCCTGGGCCAGTCATGCTCCCGGGCCAGCCTGAGGTATTCGTTCGTTCCCCATGGGGTTTCGTTGGAGATTCCTACGTGGCGGACTTTGCCTTCCTTGACCAGCTCCGCCAGTGTGCCCAGTGTCTCTTCAATGGGGGTCGCCTGCTCGTCCACACTGTGCCGGTACCCCAGCTTGCCAAAGAAATTGGCGTTACGATCCGGCCAGTGCACCTGATAGAGGTCGATATAATCGGTCTTGAGCCGGCGCAGGCTGTCTTCACAGGCCTGACGAATATGGTCCCGGGTCAGGCGCGGGCCATCCCGGAGGTAACCCAGTCCATTACCCGGCCCCGCCACTTTGGAAGCAATCACCAGATCGTCGCGACGGCCCCGCTTCGCCAGCCAGTTGCCCAGATAGCTTTCCGTGAGGCCCTGGGTTTCAGCCCGCGGGGGCACCGGGTACATCTCCGCGGCATCGATGAAATTAATGCCCTCGGAGGTGGCCAGGTCCAGCTGCTCAAACGCTTGCTGTTCGGTATTTTGCTCGCCCCAGGTCATGGTGCCCAGGCAAATCTCGCTTACATCAATGTCGGTCCTGCCGAGCTTGCGGGTTTTCATGCGTACTCCCGAATCTGATTGGTGAAAAAGGTAAAGGGATTGTCACGGGATTGTCCCGGAACTGTCATGCCAGGTTTCCATAGTGGAGGCATGAAAGAGGAAACCACAGGTAACACCGCGATGAGAGTCACCCAGGCTTCAGGGCGCAAGCACCACATTACCATTGTTTCGGAGACCTTTCCTCCGGAAATCAATGGCGTGGCGAACACCCTCAGGCACCTATGCCTGGGCCTGATGCAACGTGGCCACAAGGTAACGGTCATCCGTCCACGCCAGCGCCATGAATCGAAAGGACGATTCGATGGTGCCGGGGAATGCCTGTTTTCCGACGAGCAAGTTGTGACCGGCCTGCCGCTACCGGGTTACAGTGACCTGAGGTTCGGAATGACCCGGCCGGGCTTCCTGGCCTCACTCTGGAAGCATCAACGCCCGGATGCCATTTACGTTGCCACTCAAGGCCCCCTCGGCGTAGCGGCCGTTGCGGCCGCCAGACGGGCCGGCATCCCGGTCAGTTCCGGCTTTCACACCAACTTCCATGCCTACAGTCGCTACTACGGTGCCGGGTTCCTGGAAAAACTGTTGTGCAGCTACGGCCGTTGGTTTCATAACAGGACGGCCATAACACTGGTCCCCACCCGGAAAATCGCACAGACCACCCATGACATGGGCATTCAACCGACATCGGTCTGGAGTCGCGGCGTTGACTCCACCCGTTTTTCGCCCCACAAACGGGACGCGATGCTCCGGCAACAATGGGGGCTGCAAGCCAACGACCGCGCGGTACTCTATGTTGGTCGCCTCGCTCCGGAAAAAAACCTTCAGATGGCGGTGTCATGCTTTGAGCGTATCCGCGGGCTGCACCCCTGCGCGAAATTCATACTCGTAGGTGATGGGCCGATGCGCAAGCGCCTTGCCGAACGCCATCCGGATTACATTTTTGCAGGAACCCGCCGTGGCGAAGATCTGGCCCGGCACTATGCCTCCGGTGACATCTTCCTGTTCCCCAGCAAAACCGACACCTTCGGCAACGTGGTTACTGAAGCCATGGCCAGCGGCCTGGCGGTGGTTGCTTTTGACGATGCCGCCGCCAGCGAACATATCCGCCATGAAGACAACGGCATGAAGGCTCAGCTCAGCAACGACGAAGGCTTTGTCGATCATGCCCTGCGCCTGGCCGACCAGCCAACCCTGATGAACAGGGTACGGGCACAGGCACGCCTGGACGCACTGGACCTGAATTGGGCCGCACAGGTTGAGCAGTTCGAACACCTGATACTGAACCAGCCACTGAGGAACAGCTACAATGCCCTCCACAAGCAAGGCATCTCGCTTCTTTAACGTGGTGGATCAGAGGGAATTTGCCCTCTGCCAGTCCATCAATCGCTCTCTGCGGTTTCGACCGGTGCAGGGGTACTTCAAGGTTGTCAGCCGGCTGGGTGATGGTTGGCTATGGTATCTGGTCATCC
Organism: Marinobacter sp. Hex_13; assembly: GCF_001566815.1. Classification (NCBI taxonomy): domain Bacteria; kingdom Pseudomonadati; phylum Pseudomonadota; class Gammaproteobacteria; order Pseudomonadales; family Marinobacteraceae; genus Marinobacter; species Marinobacter sp. Hex_13. The sequence goes on along the minus strand of NZ_LSMM01000001.1, from coordinate 8,118 downwards.
TGTCGATGCCAGTGCTTATGCCTCAGGCCGGGCTCGCCATCGCGCTGCTGATGGTGGCTACCGGCCTCACCTGCACCATTACCTACAAGCTGCTGAAGCGCTGGCTGATCCGCGAGCGCCCGTTTATATCGTTTCCTTCGATAAACTGCGGCACACCGCCCCTGGACCGTTACAGCTTTCCGTCCGGTCACACCCTACATGCCGTCTGCTTCAATACGGTGCTGGCCATGACAGCGCCTGAGGTGGCCTGGCTGTTGTTGCCGTTCACCCTGAGTGTTGCCGCCTCCCGGGTCGTGCTCGGCCTTCATTACCCCAGCGATGTAGCGGCAGGCGCCTTGATCGGCGGTTGCCTGGGCCTGGCTTCGGTTAACGGCCTGTACGACCGGTTTATTCAAATAGCCGCAGTTGCATAACCGGCGACTCATCACTGCGAAAGCGCACGCCCAGTCCCAACAGGCGCACCGGGCGGCCCGTATCAGTCACCAGTTCATCCAGCAGCGGCTGATAGTCTTCCAGCTCGGGCTCCTGAATCCGGTCGCGCACACGCTCCAGGGTATGGGTGGAAAAGTCGCTGTAACGAATCTTGATAAACAGCTTGTGAATGGGTTTTCGGCCGGCCTTGCGGCTGAGCCGGAGGTTCAGGTCGGCCACCAGCGAGGCCATCACCGACTCGCAGGCGCGCTTGTCCGGCAGGTCCTGGGAAAAGGTCCGTTCCACGCTGACGGACTTGGCAATGCGCGACACCACCACATCCCGGTCATCACGGCCGAACGCCATTTCCCGCAGCCGGTACCCCTGCTTGCCAAACTTCTCCGGCAGGGCTTCAGCGGGTAGCGCCTGAATGTCGCCACAGGTGGCAACGCCCATCGTGTGAAGTTTGCCAGCGGTCACTTGCCCCACGCCAAAAAGCTTTTCGACCTTCAGGTCCTGAACGAAACCTTTGACGTCCTCAGGGCGGATCACGAACAGGCCGTCAGGTTTTTTCCAGTCACTGGCAATCTTCGCCAGGAACTTGTTGGGGGCCACACCGGCGGAAATAGTGATACCCACCTCATCTTTCACTCGCTTGCGCAAGTATTGCGCCATCAACGTGGCACTGCCCTTATGCTCGGTTACCTCGCTGACATCCAGGAAGGCTTCGTCCAGCGACAGCGGCTCCACCAGATCGGTCAACTCCCTCAGGATGGCCATCACCTGTTTCGACACCGCCCGGTAGCGGGCCATGTCCGGCGGCACGGTCACCAGGCCGGGGCACAAGCGCCGGGCTTCGCCGCCAGGCATGGCGGACCGCACGCCAAAAGCCCTCGCTTTATAGTTGCAGGTGGTAACCACTCCGCGGCCGCCTTCGCCACCCACGGCCAACGGAACTTCCCTTAATGATGGATCGTCCCGCATTTCCACGGCGGCGTAGAAGCAGTCGCAATCTACATGGATAATCTTGCGCTGGGCCATGACTCTTCAATCAAGTAAATTATCTGTACATATGTACAGCCTTGTATCTTACGGTAACATGCTGAGAATGTCAGGAGCTCCGAGTAGCAACTCCCAACGACGACAGAGACAGGTGTGAGCAATCATGACAAACCCGATCCCAGAACAATCGCAGACGGAAATCGAAGCCGCCGCGTTTCGAAAGCTGGTCAACCATCTGCGCGAGCACACCGAGGTCCAGAATATTGACCTTATGAACCTGGCAGGGTTCTGTCGCAATTGCCTCTCCAAATGGTATCGCGCCGAAGCCGCCGAGAGAGGCTTCGAGCTGTCTGACCCGGACGCCCGGGAGCTCATCTATGGCATGCCTTATGAAGAGTGGAAAGCCCGCTATCAGCAAGGGCCCAAACAGGACCACAAGGCATGAACGTCAATGACGCGGTTCGTATCCACCTGGCATCGGTTGAGGCCGGCCATGGCGACTTTGACGATACCCTGGCGCTGATTGACCGATTCTTCGACTATCAGCCCACCGGGTTTCACAACGGACCGCTGTACAATGGCACCGGCGAGAACGCCGGTTCATGCCGGGTATTTTCCCTGGCCCAATACTGCAACCTGACCGAATCCGACACTTTGCGTCTGTTTGCCCAGCACTACCAGCAAGTGCTGGACGAACCGGCAGGTGAAAGCCATGGCAATATCCGCCAGTTCATGGGCACCGGCTGGTCCGGTATCCGCTTTGACGGCCCGGCGCTTCGCAAACGCCCGGGCACCACTCAGGACGACACCACGGAAGAGACCCATCCATGAGCGAGACCGCCGTATCCGGGGTAAAGCAGTGCTTCCAACTGAAGAGTGCGAACGTTTCCATGACCGCACTGGAGCTGTATTTTTTTGACAATGACGACTTCGAAAGCACGCTCAGAGACAAAATCAGCCAGGCCCCCGGATTCTTCAAGGACATCCCCCTGATCATCAGCCTGGAAAAGTATGAGGGGCTGAGCAGCGAACTGGATTTTTTCAAGATCATCGGCGCCTGCCGCCGCCACAACATCCATGTCATCGGCGTACGCGGTGGCAACGATGATCAGCGCCGCCTCGCCCGCGGTGCGTCATTGGCGCTGCTTCCCGGTGGCAACCAGCGCGACCGGGACATCGATACCGCGCCGGCCACGGAATCGGCCGCCACTGAACCGACCGAAAACCCGACTCCCGCCAGGGTCGAGAATCCGGGTGAGCCAGCGCCCGCGAAAATCATCAACCAGCCAGTCCGTTCGGGCCAGCAGGTTTACGCACCCGAGGGCGACCTGATCATCCTTGCGCCGGTTCAAGCCGGCGCCGAAGTGCTTGCGGCCGGCAACGTTCATGTGTACGGACCATTGCGCGGGCGGGCCCTCGCGGGTATTCACGGCGCGGAACATGCACGGGTATTCTGCCAGTCTCTTGAAGCAGAGCTTGTGTCCATCGCCGGACACTATAAAATCTCCGAAGATCTTCAGGACAACGGCTGGAAAACCGCCGTACAGATCCAGCTCAGGGATGACCTGCTGGTGGTAACGCCACTGGAGAAGGCCTGAAAAGAACGTAACTACCCGCACGGGCGGGAAAAACGACGAATCCACCGCAAAACAGGAATGCAACCTTGGCTAGAATCATTGTCGTTACCTCAGGAAAAGGTGGCGTAGGTAAAACCACAACCAGCGCCTCTATCAGCACCGGCCTGGCGAAGCGAGGCCACAAAACCGTGGTGATCGATTTCGACGTGGGCCTGCGCAACCTTGATCTCATCATGAACTGCGAACGCAGGGTGGTGTACGACTTCGTGAATGTGATCCAGGGCGAAGCCACTCTCAACCAGGCTCTGATCCGGGACAAACGGGTCGACACCTTGTATATCCTGCCGGCCTCCCAGACCCGGGAAAAGGAAGCCCTGACCAAAGATGGCGTTGAGAAGGTGATCAACGAGCTGTCCGAGCGGTTTGACTACATTGTCTGTGATTCTCCCGCCGGCATTGAGCATGGCGCCCTGATGGCGCTCTACTATGCCGATGAGGCGGTAGTTGTTACCAACCCGGAAGTGTCCTCGGTGCGGGATTCAGACCGTATTCTCGGCATCCTGCAGAGCAAATCGCGGAGAGCCGAGATGGGGCAGGACCCCGTAAAGGAACACCTGCTGCTATCCCGCTACAACCCGGATCGGGTGGAAAAGGGCGAAATGCTTTCCGTGGCCGATGTGGAGGAAATTCTCGCCATCCCCCTGCTGGGCGTGATTCCGGAGTCCCAGGTGGTACTGAATGCCTCCAACCAGGGCGTTCCGGTCATTCTTGAGGAAGACAGCGATGCCGGACAGGCCTATGATGATGCCGTGGCCCGCCTTCTGGGTGAGGAGCGAGAACATCGCTTCATGACGTCCCAGAAAAAAGGTTTCTTCTCACGGATGTTCAAGGGGGGCTGACGGATGAGTTTCCTGGATTATTTCAAGAGCAAGAAAAACAACCGGTCCGCCAGCGTTGCCAAGGAACGCCTACAGATCATTGTTGCCCACGAACGGGGCCAGCGCGACCAACCTGACTACCTGCCAGAATTGCAGAAAGAGCTGCTTGCGGTCATCCGCAAGTACGTTCAGATCAGCGATGACCAGGTCCAAGTGGAAGTTGACCGCAACGACAGCTGTTCGGTACTGGAACTGAACGTTACCCTGCCGGAACACTGACCGCGCCACTACCAGCGTGCGAAGTGATCCTCCATCAATCCCCGTAGCCCGTCTACGGGGATTGAGTTGCCCGCCTCATCGCGCACTGTGCCGGAAAAGGTACCGATGTACTGGCGGAAATTGGAGGCAATCAGCCATGCATTGAGTCGCTCCCGCCGAACCCCCGATGGCTCAAACCAGAGATCGATTCTGCCATCGTCCGTGGTGACCTGCCAGGGTGCGGTTTCATCGTAGCGATCAAACACGAAACGGGCCTGCCCGAGCTTGATACAGCGCCCTTCCAGCCAGAGCGCATTTTCCGTCATACCGGTTTCATTCACGCCCGCCGCCAGATTGAGACCAACGGCACGGCCATCTGCCAGCACCCCTGCCAGGCTTGCCCAGTTCCAGGCGGTTTCGCGCCTCATAAAGCCGCAACTCCAATCAACGGCTGCGCGTGACAGCGAGTCGCATTGCCAGCTCTGTCCCTGCCACCGAATGTCTCCGGACACCGGCAGACCCGCTGATTTACGGGTAAACACCCAACCGCTGTAACCGGCTGGGCACACCAGTCGCAGAGGGCGGGTGTCCCCTTCTATATTCAGGGCTATCCGGAGGTCGCTGGGGCCGGAAACCAACACACCACGCGAGTGGCCGTCCGACGTAATACGAACGCATGTTTTCCCTTTACGAAACTCCGTCACCCCGGTTTCAGGCCTTGGCTCAATGTAAGTCCCCTTCGCCAATGGCTGCGTCAGGGACTGCTCCAGCATCTGCCCGGTCTTGAAATCATAAAGATAGAAAAACGCCGTACTGACCAGTTTCAGATCCACTACCGCCAGCCCGAACACCCAACCCGGCGCCATCGCACTGACGAACTGGAACTGGTTAAAACGGGCTTTACGGGCCAGGGCCGAGCGCGGTTTATCCATCACCGTACGGAGGTCAAAGTCCCGGTAGTTGATGACATCCACCGGTGTGTCCAATACGCCGTAGGGAATCCGCCCCCAGTCATCGATCAGTCGCTTGTTCGCTTTTTTCATCGTCAATTCGGGCCAAATGTTAACGTCAGGAATTCAGTCAGTTACCCAGTTCACAAACCCCCGATCGTAGCAGGTTGGCACCAGATCAGTCGTGCTAGACTCGCCCGACCATGTTCAAGGAAGTGTACCTCATGCAAAACCTGAGAGCCCGTGGCAACCAACGCCTGGCCAATCGACGCGTCATCTGGCTTGCAGCCACCACGGTTTTCCTGCAGGCCTCAGGTTTGACCTTCGCCGGGCTGCCAGCCGAAGACTCAGAGAACTGGAGCCTTCGCAAGGAAACCGATCGTATCCAGGTCTATACCACTGACCAGCCGGACTCCAGCTTCCAGGCCTTCAAGGCTGTGGCTGTGCTTGATGTGCCGATCGAGAATCTGATGGCGGTTATGATCAATCCCAAATCCTGTGTCCAGTGGGTTCATAACTGCTCGGAATCCTATGCCTTCGGCTCGGGTGACTTTGATGAGCGCTACGCCTACTCGGTCAACGATATGCCCTGGCCGGTCACCGACCGGGATTACGTACTACGGATTCGCACCCGGGGCCAACAGGCCGACGGCGAAATCGTGATGGACCTCAATGCCATTCCCGATCAACGGGAGGAAGAAGATGACTACATCCGTGTCGACAAGTCCGACACCCTTTACCGCTTTGTTCCCGAAGACGACCAGACCCGGATGATCTGGGTTCAACACACCGAGCCAAACGGTTCGATACCCGGCTGGCTGGTCAACACCCTGCTGGTGGACATTCCTATCCGTTCCATGGAGCAGTTGGAGCGGGTTGCCCAGTGGGACCGTTACCAGAACTACGAACTGATCTATGACTCGCAGGGCCAACTGAAAGATGTAGTCCCCAAAGCTGAATCAGGGGATGACTAGAACATCAGTAACAGCTAAGCTCTTTTACAAAGGACCTGCAAACGGAGCCGATTCGTCAATGACCGTTCTCGCTTACGAGATCATGACCCCGAGCATCAAGGCCGTACCCCAATCCTGGACGATGGACCGTCTGGCCAGGTTCCTAACCGACAACGAAATCACCGGCAGCCCGGTTACCGACGAAACGGGCGAGATTGTCGGCATTGCCACCCTGAAGGACATCACCGAATTCCGCTGGAACGCCAGCCGTTCCGAGTCCGATGCGCGCATGACCCCGGAAGAAGAACACGAAGCCCGGCGCCTGCGCATGGCCATTTTTGAGGAGATGGGCAAGGTGCCGGTGGAAGTGCGTGACATCATGACCCCTATCGTTTTATCGGTTGACGAGCAAACGCCTGTGCGCGACATTGCCGATATTATGATGCGTGAACACCTGCACCGGATTTTCATCACCAAAGACGAAAAGATCACCGGTATTGTGACCACGTATGACATGCTCAAACTGATCTCCGACCAGGAGCTCACCAACCGCTGTGCCGGGAACGGCTGACCAGAGAGGTATCACACCCTATGCCAAGAGCATCGCAGGCTCGCAGAAAGATGTATGTCCTCGACACCAACGTCCTCATCCACGACCCGAACGCCCTCCTGAACTTTGAAGAACACGACGTCATCATTCCGATGACGGTCCTCGAAGAACTCGACAGTCTCAAATCCGGCAAACAGGCCGTTGCTGCCGATTGCCGACAGGCCATCCGCAACATCGACAAGTTGCTGGGTGACGCCAGCCCAGGAGAAATCGAGAAAGGCGTACCCATCGTGCGCGGCAAGAAAGCAGAACCGCTCGGCGCGTTATCGATACTGATGAGCACGGACTACCAGGGCAACCATGGCCTGCCCGAGCACCTGAACGACAACAAGATCATCAATACCCTGGCGGCCCTGCAAACCCGCCACACATCGCGCGACATCATCCTTGTCAGCAAGGACATCAACATGCGATTGAAAGCCCGGGGCTTCGGCGTGGAGGCCCAGGACTATCACAACGACATGCTGCTGGACGATATTGACCTGCTGCCGAAAGGGTACAAAGAATTCCCGAACTCGTTCTGGGACACCATCGAGAAGGTCGAAACCATCCAGCGGGAGGGTATTACCGAACACATCCTTCGTCGTGAGGGCGACCTGGCCAGGCTGACCATCAACGAGTTCGTGATTGATGAACAGGGATTCGTTGGCAAGGTGTCTGATGTGGGCGAAGACCAGATTGTCATTCGGGATCTGCACCAGCACGATCTGATGCACGAGGAAGTCTGGGGCCTCGTACCGCGGGATATATACCAGGCCATTGCCCTGAACCTGCTGCTGGACCCCGATATCCACCTGGTAAACCTGACCGGTTCCGCCGGCTCCGGTAAAACCATCCTCGCTCTCGCGGCCTGTATCGAAATGACGGTTGCCAGCAAGCTGTACAAACGCATCATCGCCACCCGTAGCACCCAGGGTCTGGACGAGGACATTGGCTTCCTCCCCGGCACCGAAGCGGAGAAAATGGAGCCCTGGCTGGGGGCCATCGTGGACAACCTCGAAGCTCTCCACGAAGACGATGAAAATATGACCGCCAGCGTGGACTACATCCTCAGCAAGGTGCCATTGCACTTCAAGTCGATGAACTACATTCGTGGCCGCAGCTTCCAACACAGCCTGATCATCATCGACGAATCCCAGAACCTGACGCCGCATCAGATCAAGACCATCATCACCCGTGCCGGCAACGGCTCCAAAGTGATCTGCCTGGGTAACCTGGCTCAGATCGACACCCCTTATCTGAGCGCCCTGAGCTCGGGACTCACCTACATGACCGAGCGCTTCAAGAGTTTCCGCCATGGCGGGCACATTCACCTACAGGGCGTCCCACGTTCTGTTCTGGCGGAGTACGCCGAAGCGAATCTCTAACCAGCGCGATCGAGTAGGAGGGGGAGTCACCTCCCCCGTCCTCTCACACCACCGTACATACGGTTCCGTATACGGCGGTTCATGGCTGACTCTGAAGCCGGGCCATCGTATC